>CAISOI010000960.1 GCA_903886985.1 uncultured Chthonomonas sp. | reverse complement strand
TGCATCGATGAAAAACCCTAGGGTTTGGTTGTCAGTTTCTTATTTATCAGGATAATCAACCCAAGAATGAAACTGGAACCAAAGGCAAAATATGCAATTTCTATGGGCCAGAGATTGTGAGAATTAGGATCTTGGATAATCTGAAAAACGTCGTATCCAATCAAGAGGATAGGAATGGCCGATGCAAGTTTCCAAGCGCCTTTTAAACGAAGAATTCCTATCATAGAGGCTGCAACAACGCCGAGAGTAAATAGCGCTACACCACCTACAAAACTTAATGACAATATGACGGCGAAAGTAGTAACCCCCATTCTATTCTCCCTGTATGAATTTGTATCGCATTAACTTCACCTTCGACAAGGCGTTTCATGAGCGGCAAATGTCAATTTCAATGGTCTCCACAATTGACTCTTCACCATCATCATTCGGGATTGTTGAAACTGTCAGATCGTAGTCTCGCTCTTCATATCGCACTCGAATCGTTCCGGTTTGTGGTCGATCGGTCACAGTGACCTTCATCTCCGCCATGCCCTTTATTCGCAATATAATCGGAGGATGTATGTAGATGGGAATACATTCCCTGTTAACCAAGCCTGATTCGGTCACTTGGTCAACCCGCAATACAACTTTGCCAACTTCCCATGGGTCCGACTCATTTGCCTTTGCAATGTCTTCCATCAACATGGTCATCAAAGACTTTTGGGTTTCATCAGCTTCTTCGCGAATGCGGTATTTCTTAGTAATTATCTCCATATCTTCGACTCGAATTTCCCCGCGACCAATTCGTAACTTCGTAACTCCATCGCGAATCGCCTGCTGGATCAACGTAACCACTACCCGGGAGATAGATGCGTTCACTAGATTACATTCTTCCGTATTAAGTTGTTTCTTCACTTGATTCGCTGCATACCACGTGCGAATCGGACCATATTTCCATGGCGATTTCCTGCACCGGCTCCAAAGTACTTGCACTACCAAATCTGTGCATTCCTTACATCGCTCAATATGATATTGAACATGGTCTGCGAGTATCCCATTGGGGTAATCCCGGTCCTCCAACAACCAAAATGTCTTGTACTGCCGAATCAAGTCCTGATATTCATCGTGAATTTCTGGATTCATAGAAGTATCTCCGAATGCAATCAAACAAAGCCCGTTTCGTTTATCTGTATATCATACATCAGACGAAAAAACGATGCACAAATTATACATTCGTGCATCGTTCTTAACTCAAAATTACAATCCCCCCCAATTATGGTGGGGCTGGCGCCCTCATCCCGCCTCCCGGCGACCCACTACCCGGCAGTGCCATTCCAGATCACAAATTGTTTCCGGTCCCGATTGCGGAGGATAGGGGCGACAACCAAATTAACCAAATAGCTGATTGATAACATGGTTGAAGGATTTCGTTCCTGTCAAATCAGTTGACAATGCGTAAGGCTAGGTAGGGAATGATTGGGCTGACTGTTATACTCAGCCCGATTCTCACTTTTGTTTGTCGGCAGGAGCTGGAGTAGCGTCCAATTTAGGTTGTGGCTGGTCTTGACCGACGAAATACAGCCACAACTACACACTCGACGGGGTTTCTGGTCGGGTCTGGGGAAGCGGTCGGGGTCTCGATCAGGTACGTTCCGAAGCAGTAATAGCCGTAAGCCCGGCTC
>CAISOI010000959.1 GCA_903886985.1 uncultured Chthonomonas sp. | reverse complement strand
CTCTCGATCCAGCAAAATCTGCTTCACTATATCGTCCACGGTCAGGTTCTTGAACAGCTCGTCACGTTCCTCTGTGTAGTTGCCATATCCGGACGAATATTGATTTAGGAAGCGAGTCGTTTTAACAACGCCAAATTCACGGCAAAGCGTGGCGATAACATTGTGAGTAAGTACCGGTAGTGTCGGATTTGCAGATGTCATCGGTTTAATTCCATGATAAGAGTAAGCGGATCACCCAAAGTTAGAGCAAATGAGTTGTCACGGCACCGTCTTCAACAAAGTCAACTGTGACTCTTCGCCCGTTCAATAGTGCAGTCCCAAGAAGCGGACGATTCCCCATCGCCAGAACAGCGACGTTTAAAATCCGGTCGTCCCACACGATTGTGCCCAAATGAACGTTTATTTGAATGGAAGTACCGTCAGCGAGGTTAGCAGACATTTCCTGAACAAATGGAAGTCTTAGTAACGAAATTTGGTTTGCAGGAAGAGTTAACGCTCCCTCAAAACCGGTATCCAACACGTATTCGATCGTAACATCGGGTTGATCACTCAGCTTATACGTAACGGGTACGATTCCTTGAAGATCCCTCACTGTTCCAACCATCATTGTGCTGTCCTAATCAGTGAACCTCCGACAGCAAACACCGCATTGAACCCAATGCGCTTGCCATAAATCGCAGCGTCCGGGTGTTTTGCCTGAAGGCGAAGGGCAGGAACAAGGACATCTGAATCGATCTCATAATCCCCGGTTTCAATGTCGATGGAGATAATCTTACCAATGTTCGCTTCAGTTTCAACACGATCTCGAATGTCACGTTGATATATCTCTTCACCGCGTTTCGAAATCTCTTCGCCTGAAAATCTGCTGTGCGGCATATGTGTCTCCTTGCAAACCAATGGAAATTGATTGAGCAATAAAATTATATCACAACTGCCTCATGGACAATGATCTAGTTGATCACGCTATAATCCCGCTCACCACGTTCCCATAAACATCTGTCAGGCGCTCGTCGCGGCCCTGATGGAAATAGGTGAGGGCGGTGTGGTCCATTCCCATCAGTGCAAGGATCGTCGCATGGATATCGTGCATGTGGGTTCTGTTGACGGCGGCGGCGAAACCAAATTCGTCAGTCTCGCCATAGGATGTTCCACCTTTGACATTGCCGCCCGCCATCCAGATGGTGAATCCATAAGGATTGTGGTTTCTACCGGGTGCACCAACACCTTCTGTAAAGGGCATTCGCCCAAATTCTCCTGCCCAGATGACAAGCGTTGATTCCAGCAGACCCGTGCGTTCGAGATCGGTTAGGAGTGCCGCGATGGGTTGGTCGGTCTCGCCAGCATGTCGCCCATGATTTTTCTCGACGCTTTCGTGGGCATCCCAGGTTTCCTCAAGGTGACCGCCGCCGCTATAGAGCTGGATAAACCGCACTCCGCGTTCCACCAATCTGCGTGCCACGAGGCAGTTGCGCCCGAATTCGTTCGTAGGTTCTTTGCCGACGCCATACATCTCGAGTGTTTGGCGCGGCTCTTTGGAAATATCCACCGCTTCCGGTACTTCCGACTGCATTCGGTAGGCAAGTTCGTAACTTTGGATCCTTGCAAGCAGTTCGCCGGCACCCGGGCGTTTGTCGAGATGTTCTCGATTGAGTTTTGCCAGCAGGTCCAGTTGGGAAAGTTGGGTGGCACCATCGGTTGAGCCATGCAGGTCGAGCACAGGATCACCTGTAGGACGGAACAGGGTGCCCTGATAGGATGCAGGAATGAATCCCGGAGACCAGTTGGGTTGCCCGCTGATGGGACCGCCGCGCTTATCCAGAATGACCACATAGCCGGGCAAGTTCTGGTTTGTGGTGCCAAGACCATAAACCGACCATGATCCCAATGAAGGTCGACCAATGAAGATGCTTCCGGTATTGAGCGCCACGAGCGCAGAACCGTGGGCATGGCTGTCGGTATGGCAAGCGCGCAGCAGGGCAATCTTATCGGCATGTTCGCGGATTTTGGGGAAATAGTCGCTGATCATAAGACCACTCTTACCGCCGGGACGAAATTCTCGGAATGCCGGTGTGAGAAAGCCCTTCTTTCGTCCGCCGGAATTGGTGAACTGGAAGCTGGCTGGCAGCTCCTGTCCCGCATACTTTGCCAATGATGGCTTGTAGTCAAAAGTATCGACATGGCTGGGGGCACCGTTCATGGTTAAAAAGATGACATTCTTAATGGGAGTGGCGAAGTGAGAACGTTTGGGGGAGAGCGGGCTAGAGCTGTTTGGAGTGGATGCTGAGGCATGACGTGCGAAAAATCCGTCGCCAGCGAGCAGGGCAGTGAGGGCTGTACCAGTAAAGCCAAGACCCATTTCCCAGACGAATTCGCGGCGGGTTTTGCCGCATGGGAAGGCGTTTGGTTCGAAGGATTTTGGACGATTCGCGTTGCTCATATATCGATTCACCTCATCGCTGCCACGGTTTACACCAATAATCTAACCGCAATGATAATTTATAGCACAATCTCACAGGATAGATTACAGTACGGTATTTTCAGAAAACCCCCACAGAAGAATCGAACCCGCCAACGCAACGGCATTCGCGGGTTCCATTCAGAAGATTGATGCCACCTATTTCGGGGAGTGCAGTGCTACGCGGTTGCCTTCGGTATCGCGGAAGACCGCCATGTAACCAATTTCTTCTGTTACCTGAGTCTTTGGAACGACTATTGAACCACCTGCAGCCTCGACTCGACCCAATACAATACTCAAGTCTTCTCCGCCATTGAGATAAACCATAGTGCCATTTTCGGATGGAGCACACATGCTGCCCTTAATAAGTGCGCCCGTCGGCATTTCGGCGGGAAAGACGCACATATCGAGTTCACCCATGTCCATCGGATGCATTTCGAATGCAAAGATCGCTTCGTAGAAGCTGCGAGCCCGTGCCATATCGTCGACAGGGATCTCAAACCAATTCAACATTGCCATTGTTTGTCGTTTCCTTTGTTTAGTTAGCATATACTTCTTGTACATTGACGAAATTCGACGGATAATCCGCGACTGCCATTGCGATCTTGTTGTGGTACAGCCAACGTCAATCGACGTATAAGAACTCGCTCGCATTGAACAGTATGTGACAGAGCGACGCCAGCGCCGCATCGGCATGGTTTGGCCGAGGTGCGATCGTGTATCGTTGGCTGATATCGGTTAATGGTCAAACGGATGTTGGAGAAATAATGAGGGTACAAAAAATGCGCGCCTCATTCTCTTTCTGCGAGAATGGGCGCGCTATTAATTGAGGAGAGTAATACTAAGCCTTGCGTGCGCTTTTCTTACGGCGATAAAGAGCGTATCCCGTTGAGAGTCCGCCCGTCAAGAGCGCGGTGGTTCCCGGCTCTGGAGTGCCCGATGATGCCGCGGTGTAGATGTAATGCATCTTTACAACTGCATCCGCCTGCGTGCTGATGG
>CAISOI010000958.1 GCA_903886985.1 uncultured Chthonomonas sp. | reverse complement strand
TGCGTCCTCAGGGCGTGACTCAATACGGAGATCTACACCGAGTCGGGCGGCTATTTCAATCTGATCTCGAAGTGAGGTAGCGCTGGCATTGTCAGATAAAATAACGTTTGAGCCAAGTGCCTTAAGCGCCTCAGCAGTAGCTATACCCGTGCGTGCCAAACCCAATACCGCTATATCTTTGCCCGCAAACTCTGTTTTCTTCATTGTCGCTACCATTCCGGTTTCCTCCCGCGTTGAATTGAGTCACCGCCTAAAGATCGATAGACCCGCCTAAGTTCCCACACTGACAAATATGACTTCACGAAAAAGTTCTGTACCCATTCATTCAACTAAACGTAAGGGCCACAGCAATGCTGACAATCGTTGCCAACCAGAATCTGCCAACGATTCGAGTCTCTTTCCATCCCATTTCTTCGTAATGGTGATGCAAAGGCGTTCTCAAAAATACACGATGTGATTTTGCATATTCTAAGCCCTTGGATCGTCTTCTTAACTTAAATACCAACACCTGAAGGATCACCGTGAAAGTTTCTATCCACGGAACAACAGCATAAATCTGAAACGGCGCTTCGACTTTTCCTTGCATCGCAATTCCTGCCAGAGCTGCACCTATCGCGAGACTTCCGGTATCTCCCATGAACACGCTGGCAGGAAAATTGTAGTAAAGAAACCCCGCGCATGCCCCTGCCAGCGCACCTGCAAACAGGCAGAGCCAAGCAAAACTTCCGGTACTCAACACAGTTCCTGCTAAAGCCAAAGCAATTAGCGCAGAAACTCCCGCTGCCAATCCATCTAGCCCATCCGTCAGATTTACTGCGTTCGACATCGCAACAATAAACAGAGCGCCCAGCACGTAATACCAACCACCCAGATCAAACGAATTCCCAAACAGAGCGACTAACGTCGTTCTGCCAGCAACAGCGTCACTTCTCAACCACATTACAAAAGCGATTGCAAACAAGAACTGTAAAATGAGCTTTTGACGCGCTTTTAATCCTAAATTCTTTCCTCTAGAAACAATCAGAAAGTCATCAATAAACCCTATCGCTCCAAATGCCAATGTCAGCAATATCAAGGATAGGACGCGTATTTGACCGGGCCGCACCAACACCAGACCAATCATCGGTAATGCAATGCCTGCAAGTATCATCAATCCGCCCATGGTCGGCGTACCCTGCTTGGCAATATGACCAGTCGGGGCATCTGACGACACGGTTTGCTTGACACCCATACGGGTTAATACCCGAAGTATGGGAGCTCCCAGAACCACGCAAATCGCAAATGATGCCAGAAATGATGCCGCTATCTCACCCATCTATACCTAGCAATTCTCGAGCGACTTGTCGATCATCAAAGGGTAACACGTTATCACCCACGATTTGGTAATCTTCATGCCCTTTTCCGGCAATCAAAATAATATCTCCATGGCGTGCAAGCGAGATCGACTTTGCAATTGCTGCTCGTCGGTCAGGCTCCACGAATACCTCTGCATCCCCTCCGGTCATGCCTGGGAGAATGTCATCGATAATAGCTACGGGGTCCTCGTGACGTGGATTGTCGCTCGTGACTATCGCAATTTCAGCGCCAAGAGCCGCCAATTTCCCCATAATTGGTCGTTTCGTTTTGTCCCTGTTACCACCACATCCAAATACCAGAATTATGCGAGTTGGACTTAGTGCCCTCGCACTGCGAATCAAATTCTCGAGTCCATCGGGCGTATGAGCATAATCTACAATTATATTATATAATTTTGTTTTAATTGGTTCAAACCGACCAGGTACGGGTTTCATGGATTCCAACCCGTTTTGGATGTGACCAATCGACAACCCTAGACCTATTCCAGCTCCAATGGCTGCGAGGGAATTATAAACCTGGAACGCTCCACCAATTGGCAGTTCCACTTTGAAGTCCCCAGAAACTGTTCGAGCCATAAAGGAGCTCGATGCAGCATCTAGCCGTATATGCTCTGCAACAATGTCCGCTCTATTT
Source organism: uncultured Chthonomonas sp. (assembly GCA_903886985.1). Taxonomy (GTDB): domain Bacteria; phylum Armatimonadota; class Chthonomonadetes; order Chthonomonadales; family CAJBBX01; genus CAISOI01. The sequence continues at coordinate 17 of CAISOI010000958.1, read as the reverse complement.
CTTAGGGCATAAGTGAG
>CAISOI010000957.1 GCA_903886985.1 uncultured Chthonomonas sp. | reverse complement strand
GTTTTCAAGGAGCTGGTTTAATTTCGCAAGAGTTTGATATTCCATGCGTTGGAATTCCGGGCACTATTGATAACGATATTTATGGTACCGATTTTACGATTGGCTTTGATACCGCTTTAAATACTGTGGTAGAAGCAATTGACCGCATTAAAGATACGGCAAGTTCGCATGATCGCGTTTTCTTTATCGAAGTAATGGGGCGTGATGCAGGTTTTGTTTCGCTTCCTCTTGATCGACTGCCGCCTGATATAACTTCGACAAGCGGTCTATGACCTGTCCCCGAGACTGTTGATAGCCGGAAAGCTCATTCAGATGTTTCTTTTCTGCATCAGTGAGGTTTAACTTAGTGGATAGATTCTGGAAATCTGCAGTTCGTGTTGAGGAGAGCTTGGTGATGTCGGCAATCTTCTTGGTATCTGCTTCAGTCTGCTTGTCTACGTTTAGCGAAACTGAGAGATCAGAAATCTCTTCAGCTCCCAAAAACTGCAATTTCTGAATCGTGTCAAATCGTTGACCGAGCTTGATTCCAAAATCCCGAATACGCTCTTCAGCTTTAGAATGTGCGTCGCTCTCCATATAGACCCGTTGCAAATCGACATTCGCTATCGTTGGTGTATCAGCATGGAATCCTGCGGCTCGAACCACGTATGGTCCAGCGCCAATAAAAATGGCAGTTGACAGCACAAGGCTGTTAACGATAAGTCTTTTAGACAATATAATCTCCCTGTAAAGTGTGCATCCTGACAGTCATTTTGTTAATATTCGACACTATGATACTCGTAACGGCGTGTTTATCGCCTGAGCGCCGTATGAAAGGCAATCTCAAAACCATTGGAGGTGGCTTCGATCTCACCAAATTGATCTGTTCTAAGAGCTTTTATATGGTGGTTCTCGAGCCGCTTCAAAACATCAGGGTGCGGATGCCCGTAAACGTTGTGCGCTCCGACACTAATGATTCCAACAGCGGGGGTAACGGCAGATAGTAACTCTTCGGTCGATGAAGACTTACTGCCGTGGTGGGCAACCTTAATTACATCCGCCTTCAAATTGGCAAAATCCTGAATTGTGTGTTCTTCAGCACCCTTCTCTTCGTCCCCGGTCAACATAAAACTTGTTGCACCGTACTTTAGAAGCATGACAATACTCCCGTTATTGTGTGAGACTCGTAAATCCTCGGATGGGTTTAGTATTTCTGAACTTACGCCGTCATGAAAGTCGAGACGATCGCCTTCGTGCAGCTCTCGAACCTTGATGCTCTTCGTACTGGCGTTCTGAAGTAATTGGGCGTAGTCTTGATTCTGAGTAGAGATGCCTGAGAGCCAAAGTTCCCCAACCGGTTCTTTTTCTATCAATGAAAGTGCTCCGCCAAAATGATCTTCGTCGGGATGTGTAATCAGGATAGCGTCTATTCGATTGATCCCTTTACTACGAAGAAATGGCAGAACCACGCGCATGCCGGCGTCCTTCGATCGTGTCTTTGGCCCGGCGTCAATTAGGATCACCTTGCCTGAGGGTGTTCTAATGACTGCGCAATCTCCTTGCCCAACGTCCAAAAAGTTGACGATTAAGTATCTTTTGGGAGCGAAAGCCCAGAGGAACAGGCATATGTCCAAAATTACAAGGGCGGCAATTGAAACTCTGGTCTTCATGTTCTCAATCGCTTATGGTGTGACATTTTTTTGCTAAAAGTTGAGGCAATCCAAAAGAGCGCAAAATAGTAACCTGCCACAAGGAACCAACCTGGTGAGGTTACTGCAACACATGCATATGGCAGACGTGCGAGTTGGCTGACAGTGCCAATTAGAAAGTGGATGATTGGATGTATACAGGCTTCGCCGAACAATGCCGCAAAAAGCGGAAAAGCCGGTGCAGTCAATACAATTATCAATCCACCTACAAATATTAGCCCAACGACGGGCACGATAAAGATGTTGGCAATGATCCCGATCCAAGAGAATTCATGAAAATGTTGTGCAATGATCGGACAGCTTCCAACAAACGCGAATATGCTCATATAGACCAGACCCGCAAAACCATTCAACATCCTTAACGTTGTGGATGCTTGCTGAGTCTGGATGTGGAGGCGAGTTTCTTTGAGCCTAATAAACCAGAAGTGGAAGGGTTTGGCGAACGCTATTAGGACTGCGACAGTAGCAAATGACATTTGAAAACCGGGGCCAAAGATCGCCGTCGGATTTAACCACATAATGATCAATGCCGCGAAAGCAAGAAGGGTAGGTCTATCAGCTTTTCGTCTAAACAGCAAACTGAAAAGAGCAACAGCGGACATAATCCCCGCGCGCGTCACTGCCGGGCGACCTCCTGCCACTTCAATAAAAGCCAGCAGCATTATGGCTGTCAGAAATATGCGGGGGTAGAGAGGTACACGAAACTGCGTGAGTAAACCGAGAAGTACCGCCGTCAATATTCCGACGTGGAGTCCCGCTGTCGCGAGGATGTGGATGGTGCCCGTGCATCCAAAATCATCGAGAATCACCACCGGTATCTTTGTTGTGGCGCCAAGCAAGAGACCCTGCACGATCCCCGCAGAGAGAGGACTTAGTGATCGATCAATACTCTGAATGGCAGATTTACGGATGGAATGGAAGAAGCGAACGGGAGAAGTGGTCGTGGTCGGATGGTCTAGTAGTTTAATTCTTGAGGAACGAAACAAAACTACTTCGCACCACGCACCATGTGTACTCAAGAATTCTGCGTCGTCAAATCCGCCATCGTTCCTTGCAGGTGGCGGAACCGTCAGGCGTCCCGTTATGCTGATCGTGTCGCCAACTTCGATGTCCTTTGCCTTTTCAAATAGTGGTACGGCGAAATTGCCGGTTTTACCTCGATTGCCCTCGCCAGATACCTCAATAACTTCAACAATAAGCGTTCGAAATTTATCGTCGCCGATTTCGTTCTGGACTCTTCCTGTGCACTGAATCGAGCGACCGTCAGCAATCTTCGAAAGGTCAGTAACGCCTGGATGCCAGGCAAACCAACTTCTTCCCAAGCTTATTACGAAAAATGCTCCAAGGGCATAGCAGAAATGGGACTTAGATCTGACAGAAATCAATGTCGCAACTGTTGCTATAACTAGAACTGTGGGAATAATCATTGCGGCTTCGCTTCTACCAATCATCGAACCGACAGCAACTGCGACCGCGATAACTATGAGCGGACGAGTTCTATAGTGATACATTAATTCATGGATTAGATTATCGAAGCTCAATAATGAACGCACTATTCGAACACTATCCACTGCTTAAAGTCTTTCGAAAATGCCTGCCGCCCCCATTCCTAACGCAGCACACATTGTCACCAATCCATATTTTCCTCCACTTCTCTTCAAGCTGTGGGCAAGAGTTATGGTCTGTCGAGCACCAGTACATCCCAATGGATGTCCAAGAGCAATTGCTC
>CAISOI010000956.1 GCA_903886985.1 uncultured Chthonomonas sp. | reverse complement strand
GTCTTGAGATTGCGATGAGCACCTAATATGGATGCACAAAATAGAGTTCTTTCGCCCGATTGCAACATAGAACTCATAGGTTTGGGGCATAGATTTGGGCGTAGGATGATATTTGAATCTGTCTCCGCGACAGTCTCCAGCGGAGAGATGCTTATTATCTCTGGAGCAAACGGTTCCGGCAAAAGTACACTGATGCGAGTTATCGCAAGCCTTTTGCGACCGTCGACTGGGGAAGTGCGGCTCTCCGTCAATTCTAAGATACTGGGAACAGCAGAACACCGTACAGTGATCGGTTACGCTGCCCCTGACCTCGCTCTCTACTCTAATTTGACAGGGGTGGAGAACATGGAGTTCTTTGGAGGTCTGCGTGGTTTGTCACTGAGCACAGAGTCGCTCGCAAGTTCTCTTTCCTCTGTAGGTCTTCTGGGTAGAGGAAGAGACATCGTCGGCACGTATTCAAGCGGGATGCGCCAGAGACTCAAGCTGGCAATATCAACTCTTGGAAATCCCCCGATCTGGCTATTGGATGAGCCTACAGCAAACCTAGATGAGGCAGGAATTGAACTTGTGGAACGCCTTGTCCAATCTCGGCGCAGTAATGCAATTGTTGTAGTAGCTACAAACGAACCTCGAGAATTGCAATGGTCCAGCAACTTACTTGGGTTAGGAATTCAGGAGTGAGCACGGAACTATCTATATTGCAACAGTCACGCCTGATTTTTTTGAAAGACCTTAGATCTGAACTCCGAAGTCGTGCTGCAATAAACTCTGTACTGCTTTTCACTCTATGCTCATTGTTGGTCGTCGTCTTTGCGATCGGTAATCAACAGATTTCACCTCAAGTCAAAGCGGCACTTATCTGGGTAATTCTATTTTTTGCTTCATTTTCGGGACTTTCTCACGTATTCTTAATTGAAGAAGAAACAGGTACCTCTCTCGCTCTCAGATTGTACGCAAAATCGGAAGCGATCTTCATTGGCAAGCTGATTTTCAACTTGTTGGCAGTTGAGGTTATCACGTTTGTGGTGACACCTATGTTCGGGATCATGCTTCATCTTGAGCCAAAGAACATACTGGGGTTTATCGGTGTTATATTAAGTGGTACGATAGCCTTATCAGTTGGCGCAACTGTTACCGCAAGTGTTATCGCGAAAGCCAACGGCAAAGGCGCGCTCTATGGAGCCATTGGGTTTCCGGTACTCCTACCTGTTCTTATGATGGCTGTTCAGGGCACGAAACTTAGCCTTGATGAAATAGGTGGGCCAACTTGGAGAATCGTACTGGGGTTAATGATGTTTGCCGTAATGCTTGGAACGGCTGCAATCACAGTATTCCCACTTGTCTGGGAAGATTGAATCCCCTGTAACTATTAAACTGTTAGGATAACTAACCATTTAGCATGACTAATCATGATAAATTAGACTTTGGAACAGACGAAGTTCACAATTTTGGAGGCGCAGCGGTGCCCGGTGTGAAGTGGAAGATGTTTATAGCGGTATGGATGCTTCTGGGTATAAACCTGGTGTTTCTATACGTAGGACCGGTTAAGGGATTTATGTTCCCGGAGGGAGCACGTCTGATATTGTTCCACGTTCCCTGCGCGTGGCTGGCAACACTCTGTTATGTCGTAGGAGCAGTTTACGCAATCAAGTTTTTGACAGGTGCCTCTAAAATGAAACCTGCCGAACTTGAATCAACCGATTTCAAAGTTGCGGCATCTATGGAGCTCGGGTTACTTTTTAGTATTCTAACGACGATTACGGGCAGTATTTTTGCCAAGTTGCAATGGGGCATGTTCTGGAACTGGGATCCGCGAGAAACTTCTATTGTTATAATATGCTCTCTGTTTGCTGCCTATATTGTGTTACGAAGTGCGGTGACCGATCCTGACAAACGTGCCCGATTGTGCTCTGCATATGCATTGGTTGCAATTATTCCAGGGCTTTTTCTTATCTGGGTTCTACCCAGAATTGTAGATACGTTGCACGAAGGTGCGAATTCAGCAGTGATTGGAGGCGGGCTTGGTGGAGGATATCGTCTGGTCATGTACTTTTTTGTTCTGCCCTCCTATATCGGTACATTCATATGGTTATTTCAACTGCGTGTCCGAAGTGCAAAACTTGTAGAAGGTCGATTTGCTTAATTCTATTCTGTCTGAAGTGGACACAACTAAAATATGAATTCTAAAATGCTCATGCTTGCCGCTGTGCCTTCCCTTGTCTGGATCGGTTTTGTTTATTATGCCTGGTCCATTGATCGCAAGATATCCGATCGTGAAGCAGAGAAAGAGAGAGACGAATTATGAAACCCGCACACATTATTTCATTGGCGATAATCGTTGTTTGCCTGCTAGGTTCTCTCATTGCGTTTAGCGACTCTGTAGCGCAACATACCACCATTGCGATGGCTAAACGAAGCCCGGGCAAAACTCTTCAGGTTCCTGGCAACATCGTAAAAGATTCTGTTCGATATGATGGAAACAAGGGTCAACTCTCTTTCACAATTGTAGATGCCAAAGATGCGACCAGCGCTGTGAAAGTGGTCTATTCGGAACCTAAGCCGGAGAATTTTGACACTGCCAACAAAGTCGAGGCTGTTGGCGAATATAAGAATGGCGTCTTCGTTGCCAAAAACCTGCTCGTAAAGTGTCCCTCAAAGTATAATGACGCTCCCGCACCCGATGGTGCAGTAGCAAGTAAGTAAGGCTGAATAACTCATATGGAAGTCGGAAAAATTGCGATCTGGTCGGGGTTTATCTTTTCTCTTGTCTCGATTGCGCTTTACATTATTTATAGACGAAGAGAACAAGATGTACCTAAATTTGCTCGTTTAGCATATGGCGTGTCAGCAGTTTCGGTGCTCACTTGCTTCTTTCGGCTCATGTGGCTCATTTTCCACCAACGGTATGAATTCAAGTACGTTTTCGATTACTCCTCGCCAGATCTCCGCTTCCCTTGGACGATCGCTGCCACGTGGGCGGGCCAAGAAGGTAGCTTTCTTCTATGGAGTTTCTGGACGGCAGTAATTGGCTCCCTTGTCGCATGGAAAGCTGGCAAATGGGAAACACGAGTGATGCCACTCTACACCTCTGTGATCACCTTCTTGATGGCGATACTGATATGGTTGAATCCATTCGAGGTAATGACACGTGCCTCGCTGGCGGGATATCCCGCGGATTTGCCTTGGCCCCCAAATTTTGGTAAGGGATTGAACCCATCTCTCCAGAACTATTGGATGGCAATTCACCCACCTACCATCTTTTTTGGATTTGCTTCCCTTGCAGTTCCTTTCTGTTTTGCACTCGCTGCGATGAAGTGGAAAGATTACGGTCCAGTTAGAGCGGATGGTAGAGGCGGTTGGGCTGGCAAGGTTATTCCGTGGGTTCTCATGACTGTGGCGACACTTGGCGTCGGATTATTCATGGGCGGTTACTGGGCATATGAAACCCAAGGCTGGCATGGATTTTGGGCATGGGATCCCGTTGAAAATGCCTCCCTGTTTCCATGGCTAGGAGCACTCGGCCTTCTACACGGGTTAGTGGTAGAGAAAAGTCGCGGTGGAATGGCTCGCACTAATATTTTCCTCGCAATTCTTTCTTGGCTGGCATTTTTGTGGGGCACCTACCTTACACGTTCAGGCGTGCTCAGCGATTTTTCAGTTCACTCGTTTGTCTCGCTTGCTTCGCGTCCACTTGACTTACTGAAGTGGATGATTGGCGGCTACGGAGTTATCGGGCTTGCAATGTTAGTCTGGCGATGGAAGGACATTCCGGGGCGCCCTATATCGGATAAGGCACTTTCCCGCGATACGGCATTGGTCGTTGCAGTTAGCGTTATGGTATTCGCAGCTGTCGTCGTCGGACTTGCAACGTCGTGGCCCATGCTCTCTCGCATTGGTTTTATGAAGAGCTTGCCTTTAGTCGGCAAGTTCGCTTCAGCCAAGGGTATGGCTGCGCAACCTACTTTCTACAACAAGTTCAGCTCGATTATTTTGATCCCTACCCTACTAACTATGGGAGCGGTGCCATTTCTTGCATGGGGCAAAACGAATTCAGAGAAATTCCTGACACACGTCATAAAGCCGTGGTTCGTGGCGATTGCATTCAGCTTCGGAGTGCTCTACTTTGTTCTTACAGAGGCGAGTTCTGGCTACAATCCCGATAATCCTGCCGTTCGGGGCTTTAACGCGGACACTCCGCGTGTTTTGGTGATCGTCCTCGCTATGTTAGGTCTCTTTGCAGTCTTTGCAAACTCCGTTTTAGCAATTAAAATATTGAGGGCGAAGTCGAAAGTTACCCTTGGTGGATGGATGGCCCATGTCGGCTTTGGGCTGATTGTTGTTGGCGCGGTACTCTCGAACGTCTACGAAAAGACTCAAAGTTTCTTCCTCGTCGAGGGTGAACCTGCACAAAAAACTGAGTTTGGATACCAACTACAGTTTGTTGGGTGGTCAACGGATTCTTTAGAGAAGGCTTACGATCAAGAGACCGATCCGAAAAAGCAGGACGAAATGCGCAGAAACATTGGATTGGAATGGCGCAAGTTTGACCATGCTATGCGATTTAAGTTTGCCAAGAATGATTCCAACACGGTTGATAAAGCTTCCGAAACTACTGCGGAACCGGACGGCAAAGATATAGTGGAAGCAAACGTTTTTCTCAACCCGATGAAGATCACTGATGAAAATCAGCCAGAGTTCTATAGATGGCCATACATTCATCGCGAACCATTCCGTGACGTTTATGTCAGCATCGCCAATGATCCCCGGCACTTGCGACCGTCGAGCACCATAAAACCGGGACAGGCACTTCGCCTGACCTACGCCTACGACGTGCAAGATGAATCTGTTAACACTCTCAAAACACCCTATTCTGTATTCTACAAAGGATTCCGAATGGAGGGTGATCCGGGTAAAGCGGGAACCATCATGCGGGCGGACCTCGAAGTTACCGGGGCAGATGGTCGCGTTGCGAGCGTCTCACCTGGCTTGAAACTTGGTGCAGGCGGTCCTGAACCCGTTGTTGCTCAGATACCTTCCATGAATGGTGCGGTTACGCTGAAACCGCGCATGGATATCGCAACCAAAGCAGTTACCGTGGAATTTGAATTCAACGATGC
>CAISOI010000955.1 GCA_903886985.1 uncultured Chthonomonas sp. | reverse complement strand
CCTGGTAAGGGCTTTGAGTTTATCAATAAGACTGTTGGAGGATCTATTCCTAAAGAATACATTCCTGCAATCGAGCAGGGTTGCCGAGAGTCACTTGACACGGGTGTTCTTGCTGGTTATCCGATGGTTGATATTAAGGTTACGGTTGTCGACGGATCCTACCACGAAGTTGACTCCAACGAAATGGCGTTCAAGATCGCGGGTTCGATGACCTTTAAGGCAGCCTGCCGCAAAGCCGGACCTGTTTTGATGGAGCCGATTATGACCGTTGAAGTCGATACCCCTGAACAATTCATGGGTGACGTTATCGGTGACCTTAACTCCCGACGTGGACGCATCGAAGGTATGGAACCGGGACCCGGTGGCAGCCAGTTGGTGAAAGCGCAAGTTCCGCTTTCGACACTGTTTGGCTACGTAACTGACCTTCGATCTATGTCGCAGGGACGAGCGAACCCAAGCGTTGAACCTTCTCATTACGAAGAGGTTCCGAGGAATATCGCCGAGGATATTATCGCCAAGGCACAAGGCAAATAGCTGTTTAGCAGCAAACTTTAGCAACAAAGCAGTACATTTGGATGGCGTAATCGCCATACGGATTATCGATAAGTTGAAATGTGGAAGTGAAGGCGATTTCACTTCCACACTCAAGAATCACTGGAGATCATGTAGATGGGAAAGCAGCGTTTTGAGCGGACAAAACCGCACGTCAATATTGGAACCATTGGTCACGTCGACCACGGTAAGACCTCTTTGACCTCAGCGATCACTCGCGTACTGGCAGATGCTGGTGGCGCGAAGGCGCTGAAATATGATGAAATTGATGCGGCGCCAGAAGAGAAGGCCCGTGGTATAACCATCAACACCTATCATGCCGAGTACGAGACCGAAACGCGACACTACGCACACGTCGACTGCCCAGGCCACGCCGACTATATCAAGAACATGATTACCGGTGCTGCGCAGATGGACGGAGCGATCCTTGTTGTTTCCGCCGCTGACGGTCCTATGCCGCAAACTCGCGAGCACATTCTACTTGCACGTCAAGTTGGAGTTCCTCACATTGTTGTCTTCTTGAACAAAGCCGACCTTGTTGACGATGCAGAGCTTTTGGAATTGGTTGAACTCGAAGTACGTGAGCTTCTTTCGAAGTACGACTTCCCGGGCGACGATGTACCTGTTATCGCTGGATCTGCTACCAAGGCACTTGAGAGCGGAGATTCTTCTCGCAATGACGAATGGAACGGCAAGATTTGGGCACTTATGGATGCAGTCGACGACTACATTCCAACCCCAGTTCGTGAAGCAGACCGACCATTCTTGATGTCTGTTGAAGACGTCTTCACCATTACCGGCCGTGGTACCGTTGCAACCGGTCGTGTTGAACGTGGTCAATTGAAGATTGGCGAACCAGTCGAAATCGTCGGCATCCGACCAACCCGAGCTTCTGTCGCGACATCCCTCGAACAATTCCGACGTACCTGTGACTTCATCGTCGCTGGTGACAACGCTGGAATTCTGCTTCGCGGTCTAAACAGAACCGACATCGAACGTGGTCAGGTCATCTGTAAAGTTGGCACCATTAAGCCTCACACCAAGTTTAAGGCTGAAGTCTATATCCTTTCCAAAGAAGAAGGCGGACGACATACTCCATTCTTCACGGGATATCGACCACAGTTCTTCTTCCGAACAACGGACGTTACGGGTTCCATGAACCTGCCGGACGGAGTTGAAATGGTGATGCCGGGTGATAATATCACCATTACTGCAGAACTGCACCAGCCCATCGCTATGGAGCAGGGTCTTCGGTTCGCAATTCGTGAAGGTGGCCACACCGTTGGCGCAGGCGTTGTAGCAGAAGTATTCGAATAAGAGATTTCTCGAGGGGCGGAACCGTTTGGGTGAACCGGACTATTTCCGCCCTGAAAGAGTCTTAAATAGCGCGCATTGACACTATAATGTGTCGGTCCGAGGAGACGTAAATGGCAGCAAAAGAAAATCGTATCGTAATTACGCTTGCATGTACCGATTGCCGATCACGAAATTACACGGCGTCCAAAAACCGTATTAAGCATCCTGATCGACTTGAGTTCCGCAAGTATTGCTCGACCTGCCGCAAACACGTAGGTCACCGAGAGCAGAAATAGTTTTGTGTCACCTCTCTACGGTCATGTTCTTTGGTCAACGAGGGGAGATTGCAACGTAGGAGTGTAGCACAGTTGGTCAGTGCGCCCGCCTCCAAAGTGGGAGGTCGCGGGTTCGAATCCTGCCACTCCTGCACCTTTTGTAGTAAAGAGTTAAAGTCTTAAATCGCAGCCATACGTACTTATGGCTTCTTAAATAACATTTGGCATTCAGCCGAATAATCCCGAGGCAATTATGGCAGTGGGACCATCCTCCCAAGGGGGGAAACAAGCGGTAAGTGCAGGAACTTCTCCAGCACCAATCGCTACAAGACCAAATTATATCAAAGAGGTTCAGGTTGAGCTTAAGAAGACAACCTGGCCTACATGGCCTGAAGCGCGCAAACTAACCATCGTTGTGCTTGCAGTCATAGTGTCAATGGCACTCTATATGGGAGCTATTGATTTTGTGT
>CAISOI010000954.1 GCA_903886985.1 uncultured Chthonomonas sp. | reverse complement strand
CACTGGTTTTTGGACTTCTAAATCAATCACGGCGACCACACTCCAGAGTTCACTGCAAAAGTTGCGTGGATATAACAGCTACTTTCACTTGGAACAGCTCAAAGTCCTTCTATGCGCCTCATTTCTCTCAACGCTTTTCATCCATCTTAACGAAAATTTAACTAAAATCTTGAATCCTTGGTCTAAACAACATATCAGTGTGCAATAATATCAGTATGCAGTGATATATCGATGAATGTGCTGGGTAGTCTTATCAATTGCTAAAAGGAGCAATCCGATGAATGTTGTTACCAATGTTGCAGATAGACCGACGTTTACCTTAGTATCGAGAAAACCGTTTGAAAATATGATGCGAGACCACTATCGCAAAGCTTACTCCTTTGCTTACAGAATGGCTGGGAATCGAGAAGATGCTGAAGATATCACACAGGAAGCATTCGTGAGAGCCTACCGTGCCTATGATCGTTATGATCCTGAACGACCTTTCGAGAAGTGGATTTTCCGTATTATCAGCAATCTATTTATTGACAGTTTGCGCGGACGTCCGAAGAAGAATACACTGTCGCTGGACAGTCCAATGGAAGGCAACGACGGAGAAGAAATCTACAATGAGATTTCTGATCCCAATTCGGATCCTGCCAATATCGTGCTTCGGGAAGTCGTTGATGAAAAGATTCAAGGTGCTCTCAACAGCCTTCCGTCTCAGTTTAGAGAGACTGTGATCCTCACAGACATCGAAGGCCTTTCTTACGAAGAAACTGCAGACCTGCTGGGCTGTGCAGTTGGGACAATCCGGTCTCGGTTACACCGTGCACGTGTTATGATGCGTAGTTTCATGGATGGTAAGCCCGTTGGTATTCGAAAACCGCGGACTCTATCGACCAGATTTTGTAACCCTGCCGCTGCATAACAATCTGCGAAAGGCTTGTCGGAGGATTTCGACCGGTCTTAGTAGAACAGGGAGGCGACTACGTTGAAAATATATGGAGGAAGGTTCCCTTGAATATGAATAGGTTAGGTTTAGTCCTGTCTGTAGTGGTAGTTTCGCAAGTCTCTGTGGCGACAACAGCTCGTGCGGACGACAAAGCGGATGTTAAGGCGGTTTATCAGAAGTTCTGCGACACCATGAAGGCTAAAGATGCCAATGGACTACTGAAAATTGGTACTAACGACTTTACTATGTCGGAAGGCAAAGGCACTCCCACGCCCGCAGCCAAGGTCGCAGAGGGACTCAAGAAACAGTTTGCCATGTTCAAAACAGTAGATGCCTGTACTGCTGAGGTGAGTGATGTAAAAGTCAAAGGCAAAACGGCTACTGCCAAATCCAAGATGCACACAGTGATGACATTGGTGTTGGGCAAAGATATGCCGCCCGCGAAGATTGAACGATTCTCAGATACTACGGATACATTAGTCAAAACTCCCGAAGGGTGGAGATTTAAGACCGTAGTCTCTTCAAATGTTCAGATGACCTTGAATGGTGCCAAGTTTGATCCTAAAGCCATGCAGAGTGGTCCACTCGCAGGCAAGAAGCAACCTTAACTATTGATGGCAGTTTAGGTTTATGGCTCACAAAGTCCCGGAAAGATAATTTTCCGGGACTTTCAAGTTTCTTAAGGAATTGAGTTAGCCCGCAAAGCAATAGGTACACTTGTGTTCCTGCGCTCTATTCACGGCTAGAACACCGGAGGGAACCCTTTGAACCCCAGGTATGAGTCCGCTCACCCATTCTGATTTCAACTTCGCTGGATCAATATTTAGCTTCTTGCCCATTCGCATGCTGTTAAACGTCATTGCCAGATCACAAACCCCGATCAAGACACCGCTGGCAAGGAGCTCTTCTACTGACATGCCGGGCAGTGGAAGTTCTCCGGCTTTGGGTAGGTGAAATGGATTACGTTTAGCAGGGAGATTCGAAATATGATCCTCAATTTTGAAGAATTCGCCAAAGTTATACTTTTCCCACAAATCACTTTTCATCGCGATAGGAATCGCATCATGTCTTAGGATGAGTACGGATGTGGAGCCACCCTTCGGTATTCCGACCTGCTCATTTGTCATCAAAAATACACGCGCCCAGGCAAGCGGCATACCCTCGTGTGCGGATGGTGCATCAAACACTTGCCTATGGTCTCCATGTATTTTGCTCAGCCACGCGTCAAATGCAGGATCACCCCCTAGATTCCCAATGGGACTGGAGTTAGTTTCCGCCGCACCTGCAACTGTAGAGGCACCTACTGCGACCATGCCAGCGGCTACCGAATTGATAAAGCCGCGTCGATTCAGATTTTTCATAACTATTCTCCTTAGGATTTTCCTTTAGTACAAGTTATTTGTTAGATCCAAGTTTACGTTTAGGCAAACGAAGCAAATTTCCTCTGTTAAAGGAGCCACAGGAGATACAAAAATGTGGACCGAAATCGTTGGTAGCCTGCGCCCTTCAAATTGTTGGAATAGTAAACCATGTTTCGTTTAGTATGCAGGGTAACACGATCTATATTGCTTCTGCCAGTCGATTCCAGAGCGCTGGCATGACACTTCCAGTATTGTAAGTGCGGTGTTTTG
>CAISOI010000953.1 GCA_903886985.1 uncultured Chthonomonas sp. | reverse complement strand
GTTGCAGTTGGTAGACCTTTTCTGAAGCCAGCAAAAGCGGAATTCTTGTAGTGACCCAGATGGTAATTTGAGGATGTGCACCAATAAGAGAGGATATTAATCCGCGTACGTCTTCGATAATGAGTTCTGCACCATCGAAAATGATCAAGGTTCGGTTGATCTGCACCAATTCTATGATCTGATCCAACGCCGAGCGACGTATGTCTGATCGCAGCCCGAGGCTATTCAACAGAGCTCCGACTAGATCCTCGTAACTATGAATACCACCGAGCTGGACAAAAGCGATATTGCCCGTGAAGATTTTGCCTAACCGGTGCGCAGCCTCGCTTGCCAAGCGTGTTTTGCCAACTCCACCAAATCCAGTAATTGAAATCAGACGTCGTTTTTTGGATTCATTAACTGTGTCCATTAACCAGACGATATCATTCTCTCGGCCGTAAATGGATGTTGCAGACCAAGTATAGAGGCCCGGACGAATAAGTGCCTTGGGTACTTTCCTCTTCTCAAAACTGGCATTGACGCGTCGCAGACCGGGGTTGCTTACCGGGGCTCGACTTCTGGCAGAATTTTGGACCGAGCCTAAAATACCAAGCTCTTGGACACGGTTCTTGAACCCCGGCGAAAGTGGTCGCCCATAGTTGCGCTGGAATCGTTTTCTAACGGATTCGAAGTAGAGTTTAGCGGTGTCATATCTGCCCATCTTGGCGTAGATGTTGATGACCTGCCAGTGCCACTCTTCCCGATCTGGTTCGAGTATTGCAATCTTACGCGCGCTTTCTGCCGCCATATCGAGATTGCGAAGTTTGATATAGATTTTGACGACCTCTTCGATGGCTGATCTTCGTTCTCTTTGGAGAAGAGCACGTTCGTGCTCCGCCCAATCATCGTCACACGAAGGCAGCAACTCGCCGGTGTATAGCTCGAGCGCCTGTAAGTAGGCGTCCAAGCGGATCTGATTGTCTTCCTGTCTCCATGCATTCTCGAGGGATTTTCTAAACAGGATCACATCGGTCATAACAGCTTGGGGATTTAAGTTAACGCCCCGATGCGACTTTTGAAGGAAGCGACCTTCTGGAATGCCATCTGGTTCGAGTAGCTTGCGGATAGAATAGAGACTCTGGTTGAGGTTCTCATTGGAGGCATCGAATTCGTCACCCGGCCAAAAGAACTCCGCCAGTCGCTGGCGAGGGTGTTCCTGTGTCAGGTGGTACGCAAGATAACCAAGGAGATTGGCTGTTTTGCGGGTTCGGAAGCTCTTTACGGTTCCATTGTTAAAGTGGACCGAAAGGCCGCCGAGAAGCTGTATTCGAACGAACATTTTGTTGCCATACCAAGAAAATTCTATTGACTACGACTTGTAATCATACTAAAGCAAAACTTCCAGCAGTAACACAACTTAAAGATATTTTCTATATTCACCGTCTGTAGGACAGATTCATTCCTTATGCTGATAATTTGTTGATAGATGATGTACTAAACTCTCGTTAGTTGGTGGCCAGAGGAATTCCTTACCCGTTTGGAAACAGCGGTGGTCTACATCTAACAATTGCCCTATAGTCGCTCCGAGGCTTTTCCCTGTTTCAGTCCTCGGAGCGAATTCATCCTCTCCCGAAGCACTGAAACTTTTTAATTCCAAACAGCCACCAATTCGCAATGTTATTTTTAAGAGATTGACCCTTGAGATAGACTACTGCTGCGAGCCGCCCTGATGAATCGTATGAAGGTGAAAGCCATACGTTGAGAATATGGAGAGCATTGTGCCCTAAGATTTTGTCTTATGGCTCAAGGCCAATTGGGCAAGATTTCCCGTTTCGGCAAAGTAGACCCGTTCGGCGATATTTACCGTATGGTCTGCGATGCGCTCTAAATAGTGGGCGACGAACAACAGGTACGAAGCCTGAACTACCAAAGCGGAATCGCTTCTCATGTGTTGGTGGAGTTCGTCTCTCAGTTTGTGGAAGAGAGTATCGATCTCATCATCCGCCTCAACCACTCTGTCCACAAGAGCAAGATCGTGATTTACAAAGGCTGACATGGAGTTACGGAGCATTTCTCTAACCGCTCGAGACATCTTTGGGAGATCAACCAATGGTTTGAAGAAACTGTCGGTTGAGAGCTTTCTGGCTACCTTAGCGATATCAACAGCGTGATCCCCAATTCTTTCGAGGTCTGTAATCACTTTGATGGCCGTACCCAAAAGGCGAAGGTCTCTTGCAACCGGAGCCTGCAGGGCGATCAATCGCATACAGGCGGCTTCAATTTCGATGTCCATGGCGTCCACAGTATCATCATTGGCGATAACCTGTTCCGCTAGATCTACATCCTGTTCGGATAGAGCTTGGGTCGCTTGTGCGACCATAGTGTCCACAGTAGTACCCATCTCCAATAGAGATCTTCTGATCTCATCCAATTGCACTTCAAAATCAGTTCTTGTCAAACTCATTCTCATTAACTTTCAACAGCGGTATAAAAACTGTAAATGTGGAACCATGATTAAACTCGCTCTCAACGGTGACTGTTCCGTTATGTGAATCCACAATGTGCTTCACAATGGAGAGCCCAAGTCCGGTTCCGCCGGATGCCCGTGAACGACCCTTATCAACGCGATAGAATCGTTCAAATATGCGACCAATATCTGCGCTCATGATTCCAATTCCGGTATCACTCACTCGCACGACAACACTGTCTTCCACCTTGCCAGCCCACACGGTGACCTGGCCGCCGGAAGAGGTATATTTCATTGCGTTGTCAACTAAATTTACCAGCACTTGTTCCATTTGATCATGATTTGCAGACACGAAAAGTTCACTCTCTAGTTCGCAACTCAAGACTAATCCCTGCTTTTCTGCCTGTGGCAAAGATCTGTTCACGGTAGTTTCAATCAGAGGAGTAAGATTGAATCTTTCCCTCTCTGGTAGTCGCGACTCTGCATCGGCAAGAATGAGCAAGTCTTCCGCAATACGCTTCAGACGCTCAGTTTCATGAACAATGGTACCGAGAAATCGGTTCGCTACTCCCGGATCCATCAGTGCGCCATCCTGAAGTGTCTCAGCCATTGCGCGAATGGAAGCTAACGGTGTGCGTAGCTCATGTGAAACGTTGGCTACAAAATCTCTCCGGATAGTTTCTAATCTACGAATTTCGGTGATATTTTGCATCACGATCAAAAATCGTCGGCCGCGCACCGAATCTTCAGAAAGAGCCTTGATAGAGACATTCAGAACGAGATCGTTCAATGATGGTCTAATTTCTTGATCTCGAATCACTTTACCATCGGAAGCACTCCGAAAGAGTGAAAAGAGTTCGTCTGAAAAAGTTGCTTCAAGAAGCGACTTACCCGCCAGAGTTGTGCCAGGCAATGCCAGCCACATCGTAGCAGATGAATTTGCCTGTTCGATGATCCCCGATTGGGATACCACAAGCAATGCCGATCCGCTCCACTCCAATAGCGTATCGACTTCTCGCTGCAGGGCGGCATTTTCAAGCTGCAACAAATCAGTCCCCGTATTTTCAACGATGACCGGGCGAACTTCGTTTGAATTGCTTTGTTTACGTGAAAAACGGACACCAAAAACAGACGCGCTTATAGTTGCAAATAGACTCATGGCGGACAGGTAGTGCAATTTATCTCCAGCAAGACATTTCTAACCAATTTACGGATTAATCCGTGTTCAATTTATATCCGACACCTCGTACAGTTACCAGGCGTTCTGGTCTGGATGGAACTTCTTCCACCTTTTCTCTCAACCACCGCATGTGGACGTCAACTGTGCGATCCTCTACGTAGGCGTCTGCACCCCAAACATTATCGAGCAACGTCTGTCTCGAGAAGACTTGATCGGGATGTCTCAAAAAGAAGAGCAACAGATTAAATTCTTTTGGTGAAAGGTCAGTTTTTGCACCACGGACAGTGACTTCATATTTGGTCGGATCTATACGAATTCCGCATAATTCAATGGGTTGTTTGATGTGGACCTTTTCACCATTGGTGGTTCGGCGCAATACGGTCTTAACCCGTGCCATAAGCTCCCGCATTGAAAATGGTTTGGTGACGTAATCGTCTGCCCCTAGTTCCAGCCCCACAACGCGATCCGTCTCTTCCGCGCGCGCAGTCAGCATGATTATAGGGACCGCGCTCGTCTTGCGAATCATTCTACAGATGTCAAAACCGCTCGCAGATGGAAGCATCACATCCAAAAGGATGAGATCGGGTTTTTCGGCCCGCGTAATTTGCAGACACTGTTCCGCATCAAATGCCGTTAGAGCTACATAGCCTTCTTTGCGAAGGTTATATGCCACTGCCTCAAGAATAGGCATTTCATCGTCAACCACAAGTACTTTCATATTTCCTATTTCCGGGGTATTCCCGATTAAAATACGACAGAGACAATCTCAACCAAAACGGCCCCGAATATAATCATCGGTGCGCTGATCGTCAGGTTGATTAAATATCTTGGCGGTCTCTCCAACTTCGACAAGCTCTCCTTTTAAGAAGAAGCCAGTCTGTTCAGATACACGAGCTGCCTGCTGCATGTTATGGGTCACAATGACAATTGTATATTTATGTTTGAGCTCTGACATCAGCTCTTCTATTCGAAATGTTGAGTTAGGATCCAGAGCGGAGCAGGGCTCATCCATCAAGAGAACTTCTGGCTCCACCGCCAATACCCTTGCAATACACAATCGTTGCTGCTGGCCACCAGAGAGGTCCTGGGCCGACTTTTTCAGACTGTCTTTAACTTCATCCCAAAGAGCGGCTTTCTTTAAGCTCGTTTCGGCTATCTCTTGCAGCTTATCTTTTTTATTTTCACCGTGTATTCTAGGTCCATAAGTAATATTGTCAAAAATTGACATAGGGAACGGATTTGGACGTTGAAAAACCATTCCTACGCGCTTACGAAGGTCTGTAAGACTTACTCCGCGAGCATATATGTCATCCCCGTCGAGACTGACCTTACCAACTACTTTAGTACCCACAATTTCATCATTCATTCGATTCAGGCAACGCAGGAATGTAGACTTGCCACATCCCGACGGACCGATGAGGGCCGTCACCTTGCGATTGGGAACCGAGATATTTACGCCGGTCAGAGCCTTAAAGCTCCCGTAATAAAAATCAAGGCTGTTCGCTGCCATGCGAATCACTGGTACGCCTTCGCTCAATTGGTCAACTCCTGTATCAGTCAATTGTCCGATAACACTATGAGACATCTTCATCCATTACCTGTTTAGCGTCTACTTATTTCGCTGCTGGGGTTTCTGCAATTTGAATATTATTTAGAACTCCACCGGTGGATTTCTGTTCCTTTAGAACATCTCCCGTCACTTTCTCGGCTTTATCCTTGGTCGCGGAATCCTTCACGGTTCCATCCAATTGAATTGAGCCGTTCTGTTCGGAAACTTTGATGGTGGCGAGATCCGGATCGGACTTCAATTTGCTTTGCACTGCGGTAATGGATGTCGTTGTTGCCGCGCCGCCACTGCCGGTGCCGGCAGACGGGCTGGTGCTATCGCTCGAACCACCCGGTTTGCCACATCCAACCATGGTAGCCAACGTCGCGGCTGCCAAAAATACTGTCCAATTTGTTTTCATTTGGTTATCCTTATTTGATCGTTATCGCAGAGCGTAACGGTTTCTGGTTGCTAATCTTGCAATGATACTGATCGTTAAGACCATTATCAAAAGTACGAGTGCACCTGCCCACGCCAGGTCAATCCAGACTGGGTAAGCGGACGTAGCGAATCTGTAGATCATCATTGTCATTGAACTAACCGGCTCATTGACTTTAGTGCTGACAAATTGATTGCCAAAGGCGGTAAACAGCAATGGTGCAGTTTCACCGGCGATGCGAGCAACTGCGAGCATAATCCCCGTGACAATTCCCGTGCGAGCTGCGGGCAAAACGATTGAGATAATAGTTCTGGAGCGGGTCGCGCCAAGTCCGAGACTCGCTTCTCGCAAGTTGGTGGGGACCATTCTTAACATCTCTTCGGTGGTTCGCATAATGGTTGGGATCATCATGATGCCCAAAGCGGCGCCACCGGCGGCTGCAGAGAAGTGGCCGATGGGCAAGACGAAGGCAGCATAAGCGAACATGCCTATGACGACGGACGGAATTCCGTTTAGGACGTCGGCGGCAAATCGAATGTACGCGCCAAACTTACCTTTGCCAAATTCAGCGACAAATATTCCGCCCATGAGTCCAATTGGGATGCCAACGGCGCTTCCCATTCCGACAAGCATCAACGTGCCGATAATTCCGTTTTTCATACCGCCGGTTGGATCGTCTGGCGGTTTAGATCCGTCGTTCAAGAAGAAATTAGGATTGAGTGCGCGGAAACCCTGTATTGCCACATAGTAAACAAGTGCAAAGAGCAGAATACAGGCAATTGCCGCAAATCCGGAAAAGAGTACATACATCGCATTGTGGTTCGCTGCACGCCATCGATTCCAGAGTTTATTGTCTTTGCGGCAAACCTTGGTCATCCACCTGCTAAGGCCGAATAGTACCAAAACCAGTTCGATGGGACCCAATAAACCGCCGATTCCCTTTGAACTGACGTCCGCAACAATTTGATAGAGGCATACAGCACCGATTACAATCGGGAAACCAAACTTTTTCACCACTTCCAACTTCGCGGCAATCTTTTCAGAACTGCTGTTACCACCGGTCGCCTGACGATTTCCCCAGAGAATAAGTAGTCGCGCAGATGCATTGATTATCAGCGTGATAATGAAAAGAATAAACGCTATTTCGAGTAGAGCGGACCTTTGGATAGGTTCATTCGCGGCTTCGTTAAATTCGTTTGCCAATAGCGATGGCATCGTGTAGCCGGGCTGTAAGAGCGACTTGACGATGTGGGGATTATTACCAATCACCATGACAACTGCCATCGTTTCGCCGATCGCACGTCCGAGTGCCAGCATGACGGCTCCAACAATTCCGGATTTCGCACCCTTGAGAACAACGTCTCTAACAGTTTCCCATTTTGTAGCTCCCATCCCCAGTGCGGCTTCGCGTTGCGAACCGGGAACAGTTTTGATAACTTCTCGGGAGACGGAAGTAATGAACGGAAGGATCATGATCGCCAGGATTAGTCCTGCGGCGAGCATATTCGTGAGCGTTGCCGGAGGGGCAAAGATCGGCAGAGAACCAAAATGCGCAATCAGCCAAGGGTTAACGTGATCCTGGAGGAACGGGCAGACGACTTGAAAGCCCCACAGACCAAAGATAACACTCGGAACAGCGGCGATAAGTTCAATGATAAACGAGACAGGTGTCGAAATCCATCGAGGAGCAATTTCGGTAAGAAATAAGGCTGCTCCGAGACCCATCGGCACGGCTATTAAAAGCGCGAGTGCAGATGTGACCAGGGTACCGATGATAAATGGGAGTGCACCATATTGTTGGTGCTGTACATCCCATACAGAACTGGAGAGAATGGAAATACCGGTAAGGTGTCGCGTAATGCTGGATTCTTTGAAGAGTTGTACTCCGATCCAAACGATGAGCAGAACGACGACCAAACTAAACAAAAGAGTGATGTTACGGAAAACTTTGTCGCCTAATCCTGCATTCTTTTTGCCTTGCAGAGAGCTGGGGCGACCCGGAATATATTCAGTTGTGGAATTTTCTTGAGGCAATTGATATTTCCAGTTATTGCTTGGATTACAAAAAGAGGATCTCTTGCGTCCGTCTTGGCATGACGCCGGTCATGACGCAAGAGACTCTCGAATTTTAGACTACTTCACTTTTATGGTGCTGATTGCTGCTTCGTTGATCTTAACTGCTTCCGCTGGTAGAGCGGCATAGAGAAGAGACTCAGCCATGCCCTGTCCTGGTCCCATAGCCCACTTCAAGAAATCTGCAACAACAGCGGCTGTTGCGGCGTCCTTGGATGCCTTCGGCACCAAAAGATAGGTGAAGCCAGAGATAGGATATGTGTTCGCTCCAGTACCGTTCACGATGGAGACGCGGACATCTTTCTTTAGGGCGTTAACAGCAACGCTTGCAGCTGCCGTGGTGCTGGCGGTGCTTGCAAGGACGAAATTGCCGGCCTTGTTCTTGACGGGACCGTAGTTCAACTTGGTCTGAACTGCATAAGCAAGTTCAACGTAACCAATTCCACCGGAAGAGCTTTTGACAAGACCTGCGACACCGGCATTACCGTTGCCACCAAGGCCCGTTGGCCAGCTGACCGACTTACCTGCACCGACTTTGTTTTTCCATTCATTGCTGACAGAAGCTAAGTAGTTGGTGTAGATGTAGCTGGTGCCAGATCCGTCAGATCGGTGAACAACAGTGATCGCTTCACCGGGAAGGGTTATGTTCGGATTCTCTTTTTGAATGCGAGGATCGTTCCATGTGGTGATATGACCTAGGTAAATATCTGCAATTACGTCACCAGAAAGTTTCAGTCCAGCTCCGATACCCTTGATGTTGTATGCGAGCACAACTGCGCCAGCTACAGTCGGGATATGCAGTGTGGGCTGCATGCCGCCCATTTCAGAGTCCATCATCGGGGCATCTGTTGCGCCGAAGAAGACGGTTCCTGCTTTGTACTGTGCGATTCCAGCGCCTGAACCTACCGGTTGGTAGTTGAATCGGACGTTCGCATGTGCTGCACTATATGCTTGAAACCATTTTGCGTAGATTGGAGCAGGGAAGGTTGCGCCTGCACCATTAATTGTTTGTCCATTGGCACTTCCGGCTATCGCGACAGCTATTGCTGCCGCGATTACGCCGATTTTGCCAGAGATATTGATCGACATTGTCGAATAGTCTCCTCGTAATTCCGTCCCTCCGAAGTTCGAAGGACCAGATGGGTCTAGTTTATTACAGTGATGTTTGGAAGCCAGCAAGGAATAGACTTCTGTCTGCTCCAAAGCTGCCTGGCATTGGACCGTTGATATTCTTACGGATCCAGTTGAACTGAATCTTGGAATGGTCCTCTGTTAGGAAATATTGGAATCCGAGAACGAGGTCTTTTTCATTGGCATAAGCGGCGCCATGATTATCCCGATTCGGGTTCCAGTATTCTCCACGGGCTACAAGCTGCCATTTTGGTGAAACATTGTAAGCATAAAGCAGATATCCACCCGTTGATAGCACGCGGTTGTTAGTGACCGTGCTGCCACTAACGGCGCTGTCTCTGGCCCGCACGAGTTCAGTTTCGAACACGTGGCGACCCAGTGTAATGGAGCCTTCCACCCCAAGGCGAAGCCGTGGTGTATTCAAGTTTCCGTTAACCCCTTGTGAACCTTCTCCGTACACTCCAAGAAGGGTGTTTGGAGTTGGTCGGACAATCAAGTGACCGATAAACTCTTTGCCGTTGTTGTTATCCGTGGTGTTTTGAAGGTTGCCACCGTCGTCGAATACTCCAAACTGTGCTTCGGCGCGCGGGGCTTTCCCAGTCGATTTGAAGCCGTTGTTGTTTCCGATGACGTCTTTGTTGTTGGAGGCAACGCCATTATCTGCATAGCGGATCATGACGCCGGTTTCGCGGATATCGCCGGTTCGTCCAGCATTGTTGCCTGTTGCGGACGTATTGAACAGAGAACGTTCAACTGTATAGAGTTTCGCCGAGCTTCGGACGCCTTCCATCGACATCGGAACCTTCTGCTGCCCAATTTCAACAACAAAGTGGGGCATAACATTTACAGGAGCAAGGCTGTATCCAATGCCCAACTCTTGCAAAACGTTAGAGGATTGATTTGGAGAGACCGAAGTGATGTTCCCACCCGCTGACGTTGTGTTCAAACTGACGCTCTTGGATGGATCGATCATGGTCCACCAATATGCTTGAGGATTGATATTTCCACCAAATTTGAGTTCCGCGCGGCGGAGTCGAAGAGTATCTACTTGACCCCTATTGGGGGCATTAAGTTCATTCAATGACCAGACTTGAAATAGTCCACTGAATTTAACAGAACCAAATCCACTCTCAACCTTGCTGGACTGCACCTTGTCGATACGTCCAGCCTGCTCTTTAACTGCATCTACTACAGACTGAATGCGAGTATTAGCATCGTCTGCAGTTGCTTTCGCAGCAGCAGCATCAGCTCCCGCTTTACTTGCAGCGTCTTTTGCGGAATCAGCTGTCTCTTTAACAGCGTCGATCTTTCCTGAGAGCTCTTTCAGTTCCTCTTTGACCTTGGTCAAATCGGTACCGATGACTGTAAGCTCTGTTTTCAATTCTTCTACAAGTTTGCGCACTTCGTTCAACTGTGTCTCGGAAACACCTTGAGGAGCAGGTGTCGTTTGTGGTGCGCCACCTTTATCTGCTTTTTTGGCTAGCAGATCGTCCACGCGTTGAAGAATGCGTTGAACGATGGTCGCCATTTCGTAGCGAGTTACTGTTCGACCACCAAAGAACTTTCCTTCAGGTGGATAACCTTTGATCAAACCTTTGGAGGCGAGATCTTCAACAGCGGAGTATGCCCAGTGTCCCTGGGGTACATCGTTGGGTGTCTGAGCATTAGCAGCGATGTTGATCGTAGCAAATCCCAGCCCAATCCCTAATATAGTTGTATACAACCGATTTCTTTGCAACTACTTTGTCCTCCGGTAGTCGGTTCTGCGTAGTATTTTTTGATTGCAAGGGATCATCCCGTTCAACTGCATGCGGAAAACATAGCGTTCGGAACCCTACATTAAGAGTCTGATAGGTAATTGTTAAGAGGATGTTAAGGGTTTGTTACCAAGATGTTAACCTTACTAAAAGAGACTTGTATGGGCACCGGAGTGAGCGTGGAATGGCGCACTTACAAAGAAAGGATCGCCAGATGAAGGAATCAGGCGATCAATCTTTGAGGTGTATGAAGCGGCAATTTGTATGGGGTACGCCTAGTGAATTCCTGATAAGGTGAACAGTTTATAGGTTATTCCTGCGATGGCGGCAGACGCAGGAATTGTAAGTATCCATGCGACCACCATAGTTTGGGCGACCCCCCAGCGAACTGCAGAGAAGCGCTTCGAGGCACCAACGCCAAAGATGCTTCCTGAGATAACGTGAGTGGTAC
>CAISOI010000952.1 GCA_903886985.1 uncultured Chthonomonas sp. | reverse complement strand
CGTCGGGGTTAGTATGGGACAAAGCGTCGTAGGCCAGCGCCTTGAGTTCGGCCAATTTCCCAGGCTCTTTTAAAAGCTTTTCGTGTGCATGCGAAACACGTTCGTGCAGATCGCCAACTTGCTCTGCATTGAAAAAGTATTCGCCAAAAGTGCTTGTCGACAAGAGCCCTGTGCCCTTTTGTGGTCGGACTTCAGCAGGTACTTGATGGCAAGAGCAAACATCTGGAAGGGCTAAGAGTGATCGATCCTTCCACAGTCCAGATTACTCTGGATAAACCTCGCAGTTACTTTTTGGGCACTCTCGCGTACATTTCGAACTCGATAGTTTGTAAGGAAGCAATCGAAGGTCGTGCCAACAGCATTGATCCCAAGGGTGCCGTTGGTACGGGACCATTCAAAATGAGTGAATTTCGCGCTGGATCAATGGTTGTGCTCGTTGCCAATACTGAATATCATGGTGGCAGGCCAAAATTGGATCGAATTGAGCGACCAATTGTCATCAACATGCAAACAGCACATGCAAAATTTGAGGCTGGAGAAACTGATGAAGTTGATACAACAGTCAGCGATTATAAGGCCGACAGCAACGATCCGAAACTAAAGGCGCAGGCTAGAGTGTTTACTCAGGCTGGTACCTGGTATATCGGATTTCAAGAGCGTATTCAGCCAATATTCAAAGATGTACGTGTTCGCCGAGCCATTGCAATGGCTATCGATAAAGACGACATTACTCGAATCGCTTCGAGTAATGCTTATCCACGTGCTGATTGCTTTGTCCCCCCAGGGATGTTGGGACACAATGACAAAATCAATCGAATTCCGTTTGATCCAGCGGGTGCAAAAAAACTGCTAGCGGATGCGGGCTACCCGGGTGGGCAAGGTCTGCCGAGGTTGACGCTTGTATATGCGGAGTCGAATCCTGAGACTGCAGCAGCAGCACAGCGTATTAGGGCACATTTGAAGTCGAATCTTGGAATAGAAATTGAAACTCAAGAACGAGAAGCGGCTACTTTTTTTCGTGATACCGGGGCTAACGAGAACGTTGCGTTCTATGTAGGTAGTTGGTTTGCGGACTACCTCGATCCGCAGGACTTTCTATCTGCAATCCTGAGAACCGCGGCGCCAATAAATCATTTGGCTTACAGTAATCCAAAGTTTGACGCCCTTTGCGATGCCGCAGATTCTGAGAAAGATCAAAACAAACGCGGAGAAATGTACAAACAGGCGGATCAGATTGCTATGGATGATGCAGCGATCATTCCTATATTTCATGGCGCACAGCCAGCGTTGTTGAGCTCCCGTGTAGTCAATTGGAAACCAAATCTGATGTTTCCTGCTGCTCAACATCTCACAACATCGATTAGTAAGTAAGCAGAAAGGTTTTGTTCAGGAATGTTTAGTCTAATTCGAAACCGGCTGCTTCTCGCCATACCCACTCTGCTGGCGGTTTCGTTTATCACATTTTTTATGGGCTATCTAGCACCGGGCAGTCCGATCGATATGCTTCTTGGCCAGCACTCTGACCCGGCTCGTGTCAAACAACTCGAGCATGAGTACGGATTGGATCGACCTGCACTCGTGCAATATGGAAGTTTTGTGTGGGGAGCAGTCCGTGGCGACCTTGGAAGATCGTTTGCCAACGGCGATCGACCAGTCAGTCAGATGATTGCAGAGAAATTTCCCACTACCGCCTTTCTGGCGTGTATGGCCATGGTCACCGCAGTCTGCATTGGCATTCCAATAGGTATTGCGGCGGCTCTTAAGCACAACAAGTTGTTGGATCGTTCGGCTATGGGATTTGTGCTCTTATTGGTGTCGATGCCGGCATTTGTATCTGCGCCTATTTTGATGATGGTGTTTTCCTTGAAGCTTGAGATGTTTCCCATTGCCGGATGGTATGGTCCAGCCTACTATGTGTTGCCAGTTGCGGTATTAGCGGCTCGTCCAGCTGCACTTCTTGCCCGATTCATGCGATCGTCGATGTTGGATGTAATCCGTCAGGATTATATTCGTACCGCACACGCCAAAGGCTTATCTCCCAGCCGCGTACTTTTCAAGCATGCATTAAAGAACGCGTTCCTGCCCGTGTTGACGGTCCTCGGCAATACCTTCGGATTCTTGCTAACCGGCTCATTTGTTGTTGAGACCATCTTTACCGTGCCCGGAATCGGATATGAATCCATTCAATCTATTCTTCGGCGCGATTATCCTGTCATTCAGGGAGTTGCCCTGTTGGTAGCGGTCGTTTTCATATTGGTAAACCTTATAGTTGATGTTGTCTACGGATTGGTGGACCCTCGTGTTCGGTTAGAGGAGGCGCGATAATGGCTGTTGAGACAGTTGGCGCTCCCGTAGTTGAGAAACATGTTTCAGCCAGCCCTGGGGCGGAAGCATGGCGAAGGCTAAAGCGAAACCCCATCGCAATAGTTAGTGGTTCCTTCATTTTGGTAATGATCTTTGTATCGTTGACAGCACAATGGATTGCCCCATATCCGTATGATGCCGCAGAAGCCCATGCGAACCCTCTGCTCCATCCCGGTGGTAAACACTTACTTGGCACGGATAATCTGGGAATGGACGTTCTCAGCCGCATGATGTATGGTGCGCGCGTTTCGTTGTCTGTCGGCGTTGTGGTGGAGTTGATCGAAGTCATCATTGGTGTCACTTTTGGGTTGCTTGCAGCTTATAAGGGCGGCATTTGGGACACGATTGTTATGCGTGTCACTGT
>CAISOI010000951.1 GCA_903886985.1 uncultured Chthonomonas sp. | reverse complement strand
TTACATGATCATATTTTGGGCCGAAGGCCTATAGCCCAGCCCTTCAGGGCTGGGAAACTTGCCGACTAGATACAACTGTCTCACAATCGCACAACCGACCCACCCGACATAGTTTGGGCCGAAGGCCTATAGCCCAGTCCTTCAGGGCTGGGAAACTTGCCGACTAGATAAAAAGTGTCTCATAAAGATATTTTCAACTATTTTCAAAACAGAGTTGTAAAGACCCTTCTGCCAATGGCTACTTATTAGAGGGGTCTTATTTTTCGACACTTTTTTACAGACTAACCAAGAGGAGACTTACATGATCATTGTTTGGGCCGAGGGCCCAGTCCTTCAGGGCTGGGAAACTTTCCGACCAGATAAAACTGTCTCACAAGCGCACAACAGACCAACCTGTCATATTGAGCGAAGCCTGAGTCAGTACCAATTGGGATAACATCGCTGGCGAAGTCGAAATATCTGCTTGTAGAAAACGATGACGATCAAGTTACGGCAGCGCGACGCCCATTGGCTTTGAGGTTTTCACCGCGCCTCCGCATGAAAACCGACGTTCGATTTGTCCTACAAGTCCCATCCGTCTCAAAAATTATTCTCAACTATTTTCAAAACTGGGTTGTAAAGATCCTTCTGCCAATGGCTACTTATTAGAGGGGTCTTTTTTTTCGACACTTTTTTACAGACTTACCAAGAGGAGTTTTACATGATTTACAGACCATCGCACAAGTTCCCAAAGTTGAATTTCCCAAAGCGCACACGCGCAATGGCGGAAGCACTTTCCTGTTACAAATCAATGTTGAACATGTTTCTGTCAATGAATTCAGAAGCAACTTGGCGATTTCAAATGAAAGCCTACAAGCAGCATCCAGAGAAATTTGCAATTCAAATTCTCGGTACGCACTGGTGGTCCGCACAAATCGAGATCGCACTCTCAATCGCGAATAATCGAAGAGTAGCAGTAAAATCAGCAAACGGAGTAGGAAAGACCTTCCTTGCAGCCGACCTTGCCATCTGGTATCTGCTGACCCATCCGAATTCGATAGTCCTGACAACCGCACCAACATGGAGACAGGTTCGCAACCTGCTCTGGGAAGAGATCGCTAGGAAGTTTGAAAATGCCAAAACCAGACTTCCCGGCAAGCTCAATACCGTGCGATTGACAATCGATAGTAGTTGGTACGCCATGGGACTGTCCGCGTCAGATTCGGTCACATTTCAGGGCTTCCATGCGGAGCATATGCTAATCATTTTAGATGAAGCCAGCGGAATCAGCGAAGGAATTTGGGAAGCAGTAGAAGGTATCGCCGTCGGTGCGGACAATCGAATTCTCGCAATCGGCAATCCGCTGGTAACCAGTGGGCGTTTCTACCGCCTTTTCCGGGATGACTCAGGCTGGGTCAAACACACGATCTCTGCCTTCGATCATCCAAATGTAAAGGGGAATTATAAGGCGAGAGATGGCTCTTCCACGGTCATTCGAGGATGCGTCACCCAAGAATCGGTTCATGAGCGAATAAAGGAGTGGTGCGATATTATGGGGCCAGCACCGCCCGGCGCAAAGGAACTCCAATTCCTGAATGAAGTTGCAGAATCATCGCCGCCAAAACAGGATGAGACTGAAATCTTCCAAACAGATCAGGATGAGCAGCTGTCAATTGCAGAGTCTGAAATTCAAGCCGATCCGAACCTGGGTTCCATCTATTCGGATCATACAGATTATCAGGCTCTCATTGACCAAGAGCAGAACAAAAACAGAATACGTACCGGAGTAAAACGAGAAGAAAAGGATGCAGATAATCTGCACCCAATTGTCGCAACAGGGCCGATCGGTTCACAGCTTTCCGTGTCCAGATCGTCCGACGCCACACCTGATACATTTAACTTTAGGGGACTTAAAGTCAAGCCTAATAATCTGTTCAGAGCAAGAGTACTCGGTCAGTTTCCAACTGCCGAACCAGACACTCTTATTCCGCTCAACTGGATTGAGGCAGCAGTAAGACCAATACCGAATCGCGTAGGTTTTCGACACGATATTGATAGCGAATTGAGTGAAATTTGCGAATATAATGACGAAAATTTACTGTCTGGATATACGCGTATTGCGGTAGATGTCGCCAGATATGGCAACGATAGTACGGTAATCGGCATGAAAACCGGATCGGTTATGACAAACATGGAGACGCACACCGGGTGCGATACTATGCAAGTCGCCGGATTAATTAACAGGATGGCTTACGATCACCATCCGGAATCAATAACGATCGATTCTATAGGTGTTGGATCAGGTGTGGTAGACCGACTTCGGGAATTAGGTACAGAAGGTGTCATACCAGTGAATGTGAGCATGTCAGCACATGATCAGGAGCGTTTTGCGAACAAACGCGCTGAGTTATACTGGGGTCTCAGGGAACGATTCCGTCTCGGTGACATAGTGATTCCTTCGGAGCTTAAAGCTAAGGGATGCCAGATCGAAAAACTGGTGGAAGAATTAGCCTCTATAAAGTACCTGATCAACTCTAAGGGTCAAATCCAAATGGAAAGCAAGTCAGACATGAAGCGTCGGGGCCTGTCCTCCCCCGATCACGCTGACATGCTGGCAATGTTGTATGACGGAGCTTGGGACTTTGCATGGAACTCGATAAATGCGGAAGCACAATATAATCGCCGACCATCCGAAGCCCAACGGCTCCGAGACGAAATGAGCAGATGGCTGTAGCCATCTGCTCGTTTCATTTTTGGCTCCCTTTGGAAGTGAATGCAAATCTATAGCAATCTTGATATCGGGTAGTATCAGTCATATTTGTTAATCATACTAAAACCAAAGCCTGAAGTACTCGTAAGTCTCAATAGTATTTTAAGATACACACTGGAACGGCTCGGCAATTCAACAATCGAAATCATTTTCGTCACGGAGAGAGAAAGCCATGAAAATCAACTTTGAGCACAAGCAGCACCCGCACGTCGCCGCTCGCAAAGTGCCGA
Source organism: uncultured Chthonomonas sp. (assembly GCA_903886985.1). GTDB lineage: Bacteria > Armatimonadota > Chthonomonadetes > Chthonomonadales > CAJBBX01 > CAISOI01. Next base: position 1,746 of record CAISOI010000951.1, on the reverse strand, counting down.
AATCGCCGGACCTGGACGAGGGGCCAAAGAATTTCAATGACAAATTCGCACTTGTGCTTACAAAAGCAGTCGGCACGATGTGGTGTGCCTATATCTTCGCGATTCTGTCATTGCTGGTGGTTAAGGATGCGCTCAAAGGGGGGATGCTCACTTTTATCCAGTGGGTTAGTCAAACCTTTATTCAGCTTGTTATGTTGTCCGTCATCATGGTCGGTCAAAACATCATGAGCAAAAGCTCGGACAAGCGGGCAGACCTGACATATAAGGATGCAGATGCGACTTTTCATGAGGCGATACAGATTCAGATGCACTTGAAGGAACAAGACAATGCGCTGAACGAAATGATAGATCGCCTTGAGAAGCTGGAAGCCCAGATTATTCGAGAAAAGAACGCTGGAACTGCTTAATGGAAAAGGAGAATTTCATGGCACAGTTTACAGTTAATGCGTCCCGTTTCGATCCGTACAAGAATTTCAAATACCGCCCAGATACTCAGTATTAGGGTATCGGTCGCTTCACCTGCACAGTCACGATTCCTGGACTGGATATCTCAATCGGCAAGTTCAAATCCAATGGCCAGGTAAAAATCAAACTGGCTTTTCCCGCTACATCCGTTGTCAAAGAATAACTCTCAGTTGGCGCACCCTTCACTCGGACTGACAAGCCTACATTCGGAACCGGATTTTTGTATTTATCCGTGACCAAAACCTCCATCGAATAAGTGTCGGGTAATTCTACTTTTTTGACAGTCGGTACAATGCGGTCCGCCAACCCCGGTTTCACCAGTATCGGCAGAGTTCCAATGATGGTGCCGGTTCCAATCACTGTCGCTGTCCCAGCATGAAATCCAAAGAACATCCCCGCCTGATCCACAAAAGACGTGCCATTTTCTGTGCCCCACCAATCCGGCAGCGTCGCCCCTAATCCCATCTGGTGCCAGACTTCCGGTAGTGAAATTTCCTCGCCAGCCGTCACAGTTAACCGATTGAACTTCCGTGTTTCGGCGTATTTGGAAGGAATTGAACTGCTTTGTAAAACTAATAGGGCGTCCGCAACGGGACGCGGAGTACCATCCGACGGGCTGTTTACATAGAGGTCCTTCACAACCATTGCTGTAGAACCGCCCCCATCCAGATTGATCGCATTAACCGCTCCCAATCGAATCATAATATCAGCCGTCTCCGGCAAAGTTGTCCCCTTGCTAAATGATTGCCTGCCATCGATTGTCACGAGCAGAAGATCTCCCTCTTTGGTAACTCCCACCGCCGTTCGCGGATGCCGAGCCATAGTGAAGGACTCCTGATTTACCGATTCCGCTATACCATCGACATACTGTTTCCCATCCTTTACCAACCACGGTCCGCCACCAACCGCATTCTCTACATTAGACCAAGTGTCGCTGCTTCCCCGGTCGAACAATTCCTGCGCTCGGGCTTTCATTAGGTTTTTGTCCGGCCGCTCTGGCAGAGGATTGGGAGAAAGGAGAAAATTCAATTTTACGTAATCATCGGGTTTGAGATGCGCATTTAGCCACGCTGCCCCCGCCCCGGAGCCGACCAATATCGCCGTTCCCTTGTTGATTGGGCGATCCTCCTCGCCTTCCGAGACACGGTTCACCTTGCCAGCTTGTTCGGTATTTACATGAATGGGTTTGTCGAATCCGGAAAGCTCTGCCGTAATCAGGGTCGGAGGTGTACGGCGTCTGGCGGCATACGCGGGAGTTAGGAGCGTGATTTCATCTTTTGC
>CAISOI010000950.1 GCA_903886985.1 uncultured Chthonomonas sp. | reverse complement strand
CAGCTTATGGTAGCAATGCTGGTTTTATTGTTGAGAATCACGGCATAGAATTTGGACTGGGTGAGACGTCGCCGCTTGCTCGACTTTATGAGTTGGATGCCAAAGCGCTTTTGATTGGTGTGGGACATGCAAACAACACGGCAATCCATCTGGCGGAATACAGGTCGGTTCGATCAGATAAGAAATCGGTGAAGCTGGGCGCTCCAGTACTTTTGGATGGAGTCAGGAAGTGGATTGAGTTTGAAGACATCGAGTACAACGATTCTGATTTCGCACAACTGGGCGCCGATTTTGAGGCCGATATGCAGTCGGTCAACATCGCAAACATTGGATCGGCAGAAAGCCGAATGATGCCTATTCGTTCGCTCGTTGACTATGCGGCCGCATGGATGGAGAGCCATCGATAGAGCATTTTCATGAAGCAAAGACTTAGTGACGAGCGCAACCTTTGTCGCTCGGCATGCGTTTATACTTTAATTAAAGTTCTAAAGGAGGACATCCAATTGAGAGCAAAGTTTGAGGGACTAAGGCCTGGAGATCCCGTCATCATTGACGACCAAGGACGCCAGATCGGCATCACGTTGCGCCTTTTGCCGGAAACACCTACCGAAGTGGCAGAACTCAGAAAATTTTGTCGCATGACGGATGCTTTTACGTTTCACATTGACGAAGACTTTCGTGAAAACACCGCCCATATAGCGCCGGTATATGGAGAGAGATCCTTCAGCGTACTGCAGCGTTATTTTGCCGAAGATTTGATCGGGTAGTCGATTACTTACGCGTCCTGTCCATCGTCAAACGAGTGATGACAATCGGTCCCAACGCGCCCCGTCATCGGATGACGACTGGTTAAGATCGTGCTAAATTTCCGGTCGCAGGGTTGCCATCGAGGGATTACCGTGGTATAACAAACGAGCGGCGGTAGGAAGCCACGTGGCGTTTCCGCTGACCAAATTTCAAATTATGTTAATCATAGAAAAAGAATCTAACGACAACAGTCCCGCTGGCAGTACCGACGGTCAACAGACCGGAGTGAAACCTGTCCACGGCGACGCAATAGCTTCCTCTTAACCCTTTCTAATGGAATAGGAGAGCGCTATTGCATCTCCGAACCCGACACTTTCTACTCCCTGTCTCTTGATCCGAAGTACTGTTCCTAGGCGTTCGCATGTCATTTGCAACTCTGATAATTGGGTTGCAGTATTTGTGTGTGCGTGCGTCAACAATCGGAGAAAGGAGGTCCTAAAATGGCACAGCGATGGTCCCTGCGGCGCATGGTACCGGCACGCGTCTGGCTATTCCTCCATATTCTCGGTCCGGGAATTATTGCAGCAAACGCAGATAACGATGCGAGTGGGATCTTCGGCTATTCTCAGGCGGGTGCGCAATATCAATATGGAATGTTGTGGGTCCTCGTTATTTCGACTGTTGCGTTGGGAGTGGCTCAGGAAATGTGTGCGCGCATGGGTGCTATCACCGGTAAGGGCCTCGCCGATCTAATCCGAGAAGAGTACGGTATCAAAATTACCGTTTTCGCAATGACGGCACTCTTTGTGGCGAATCTGGCCACCACCGTTTCTGAGTTTGCAGGAATTCTATTCGCGCTCCGAGTCTACTTCCATGAATATGCACGCTGGATCGTTGTTCCATTGGTGGCGGCGGGGATATGGTTTGTGGTCACACGGGGAACCTATCGGCGGTTGGAGCAGATTTTGCTGCTCGCCTCCAGTGTCTACCTGCTGTATATCGTGAGCGCAGTGAAGTCCTATCCAGACTGGGGACAGGTTGCGCACCAAACGTTTCTGCCCAATTTCCACGCTATAAGCCCCTTGAAAGACTATGTTTTCATGATCATCAATGTGGTCGGGACGACGATAACCCCATGGGGGCAATTCTATATCCAATCCATTGTCCGAGACAAAGGTATCGAAGAAAAGGACTACAAGTTCACGAAGATTGACGTTCTCTTCGGGGCGTTCTTCACGAACTTCATTGCAGTCTTCATTATCGTGTGCTGCGGTGCGACACTCTATCGCGCAGGTATTCATGAACTGCAGGACGCTGGTCAAATTGCAACGGCACTCCTACCTTTGGCAGGATCATTCGCAACGGGATTGTTTGTTGTGGGGCTGTTTAATGCCTGCTGTTTTGGTGCCATTGCGGTGCCGCTCTCGACGGCCTATGCAGTCACTGAGGCACTCGGTTGGGAGGGCGGAATTGGTCGCCGAACTAAAGAAGCTCCACTATTCATGGGCGTTTTCACATTCTTGATTGCCACTGGTGCATTGATTGTGGTTATTGCGCCAAAGTATCTCACTGCACTGATCATTTTGCCAAACATAGTAGGAGCAGTGTTGCTGCCTATTATTCTCATTCTCATGCTAAAGTTGGTAAATAAGCGTCGCCTTATGGGTGATTACATCAATACTCCTACGTTCAACTTCATTGCATGGGCTACGACTGTAATTTTAGTTATTCTCTCGGCGATCCTACTCATCACCAACTTCTTTCCCCATGCCCTTGATCGACTGATGCCCGCGTAACTGCCGGCTTGGAGTAAGCACTAATAAAATTGTAACGCGGTTCACGCTGTCTGCTGATTTTCAGGGGATAATGAATCCAGACTACAACTGAGATCGAGGACTTCTTGGCGGCTGCACGGAGAGTATTGATTCTTAGAAAATGGCTATGTGATGGATATCAAAATCTCGCCCCACAACATAACTTGTGGGGCAAAATTTTGTTTTGCAATTACGAACCAGAAGCTATGCTCCCAAATAATCCATCTGCTTCGCCATTTATTCCAGCGGAGAAATAAAGAGTGTTGGTGGAGCCGGCGCCGCCGCCATTTCCAAACATAAGTCCCCATAATCCAGAAATTGAAACTAGATTACCAACGGAATCCTTCATCTGTCCGAGAACTGCTCCAGTAGAACTGTTTATTGCAGTGATTTTGCCATCACCGAAATTGCCTACGAGCAGAGCACTACCAAATGGACCAAATGCTGATGGGGCAACAGCCAGTCCCCAGGGAGCATTTAGTTCCGCCACGGAACCGCCCGCGGCCGATCCTGTAACGAGCCTGTCGAGGAAGTTGCCATTCATGTCGAATATGTTTATTAGACCCCGACCAGCACCCGAAACGCTGTCGTGCTTCAAGCCATCCTGAAGCGCATAGGTGACATACAGTTTTCCGGAAAAATTCTGAATATTGTAGGGAGCATATCCCGCTGGAAGAGACGGATCGACAAATGTCCCGCTCAAAGTGTGATGTGCGTATGCGCCATCAAAGACGTCGATCCTGCCGTTGGAAAAGTTTGCTGCATAAAGGTAGTTCGCCGAGCCGTTGTTGCCAATTGCGAGCCCTTTATAAACGGGTCTAACTCCTACCGTTACGTCGTTAACGCGAATGACAGCTGCAGAACCGCTATACCATGAAATTATCGCGCCATCTTCCGTACACGCAATAAACAGTGAGGATCCGAAGTCAGAAGTGCCGTTATACACTTGACCAGTCGGAGTACCTTTGGCAGATCCGTTGACGCCTGCAATGGTGATTGCGGTACCTTGAATATTGCCGGAACCGTCATATAGTCCCAGAGTTCCAGAATTGTTGTTGGATATCCAAAAAGGTCCAGAAGGTGAGTAGGTGATGCCCCACGGGTTTTTCAAATTTGGATCTGTATGTAGTGCGGAACCAGCAGAGTCGGCGTATCCAGCGATATTGGATAAGAGGTTGGTGCGGACATAGACATTGGCCTTGGTGTTTGAACCTGAACCTGATCCTGAGCCACATCCTGCAATGGTGATAGTTGTTAAGCAAAGTCCAAACAAATGATACAATCGTCGTGGAAGTACATTTTTTGAGACCATTGAATTCTCCTTAGAACTGGTAGTTGGAGCAATTGGTGATAGGTAAATTTCCTCGTTAGCTGATGGTTCTGCACTACTTTAATGAAATGGCAATCAATTGCACTACGACTACCTTGGTATGATTCGTTACAAAAACATCATTGTGCCAATGGTTTGCGATGCAAAATTCGACAGAGATTTTTGAATCCTAGATCTTACGACTTAGGGACCTGAATTGCTCTATCATCTGGTATTTCCGCACGACGGGCGATGCCTCGCAGCATTCCGGCGAAGACGAATTCGTGCAATGGGAATAGGGCATACCAGTATGCTAGTCCTGCGATACCGATGGGATCAAAGAGGGCTGTCTGGCGAATGGTGGAACCTGTTTCATCGCCGGTGACTTCGAATTCGAGCCAAGCACGCCCGGGTAGTTTCATTTCCGCACGAAGCAACATTTTCTTGTCGGCTTCATATTTCTCGACTCGCCAGAAATCTATCGCTTCGCCGGGGACCGGAAATTCCGAATTGCGCCGCCCGCGCCGCACTCCCACTCCGCCGATGAGAATATCGAGAAATCCGCGCAATCGCCATAGAAAGTCGCCGTAATACCAGCCAACATTCCCGCCAATCCGCCGGATAGGCCGGAAGGCTGCAGAGGGTGGAACCTTCACATGGACTGTGCGGGAATCGACCAATCGGCTGCCGAATCTCACGCCTCCCCAGGTTTTGGGAATGCTGCCGGAGGAGAGTGCATCCGACCATCGGGTCTCTGCGAACTCCCGATCTTCATTGCGCAGTGCCAGCTCCATCGCTTTTACTACCCCGATGGGTTTGATATTGAAATAGTCGTCGGCGGATCGGTCCGTTACGACAGTTGCGTGTATGAGACTATCAATGAGCTTTCGACCAACCCGTGCATATACTGGAGTAACTAACCCGAGCCAGAGACTTGATAATCGGGGAGTTAGAAAAGGAACACTGATCATGATGCGCTTCAGCTTACGGATTTTTGCATACTCTTCCATCAGGCCGCGATAAGTGATCTGATCCGTTCCGCCGATCTCAAAAATCTTGCTGCCCTCAACATGGATGGAGACCGCAGCAAGTAGATAAGCGAGGACATCATCAATGGCGATTGGTTGGGAAAGTGTCGACGCCCACTTTGGTGTAATCATGACAGGCAGTCGCTCAGCTAAAGCACGAACTATTTCGAACGAAAGACTGCCGGAACCGATAACGACGGAAGCACGAAATTCAATGGTTTGGACGGAAGAAGAGCGCAAGATCTCTCCAACTTCCTGACGACTGCGAAGGTGCACCGAGAGTTTATCGGAACTCTCTCCCAGACCTCCGAGATAGATGATGCGTTTTACACCCGCTTCTTCTGCCGCTTTAACAAAGTTCTCCGCACTCTTTACGATCTTGAGACTCGAAACTGAGCGGCGAACCCATCGAATGGACCAGATAGAAGGCGGTCGTTACCCCAGCCATCGCATTACGGAGCGAGTCAGGGTCGAGGACATCTCCGGCAACTATCTCAACATTATCTGAAGTTCTTGATTGCAGGTTATCTGGGTTTCGACTGATGCATCGGATGGTGTGACCTGCCTTCTCCAGAACGGTTAACAATCGCCCGCCAACATAACCTGTACCGCCAGTCAGCAATATCAGACCATGCTTGGCTGGCTGATTGGTCTCACCATTTGTTGTCTGAGGCAGCAAGTTCTTATCCCTTTTTATGACCCAATTATTGAAACCATGGACCGGTGATTAACATCCATCTTAACGGTAGGTATATCGGATTGGTACACCTACCGTACGAATATTTAGGGACATCAATGCACCAATAAGTCCGGATTTAACGGAATAGCTTAATATTGTTGCTCAATAATCTATTACAATTTGGGACTTTGCGGGCACAGCTCTCAGGTACCGAGCCACTTTGCTGCTAAATCCGAATGGAGCCCCAGACCCATCAGCCCCGCAGTTCCATAGATGACGCCAATGGAAGTTGGGACCATTGCCACTCCGAAGAGCCACCTCTTTTGGGTTAGGGAAGTCACCGCGAGGAGCGCGATGGAGATCGCCAGCATGGCATCCGAAAGATCGAATTGGTCATCATGTTTGTTCCAATTGTCATAGTCTTTGTCGAAATCTTCTGCCTTCTTTTTCACATCATCCTGATCGGCTTTTTCTTTCGCGATATAGGCTTTGTATTCGGCAATCTTCTTTTCATAAGCTGGCTTAGAAGCTGCGGGAGCCGACAGAATCGCCAGAGAGAGTTGATCGACGATGCCCTTCGCAGCGACCACGCGGGTCTTCTTCGCCTGATACCATCCCCAGGAGTCGATTGATTTCGCCTGATCCTGCTGCATCTGCTGGACGATATTGTCGTCCTTTACTTTGCACAGCCCCATGAAGGTGGCAAGAATGGCAACCGTGACTGCGATAAGAGTATTGAGGCGGGATTTCGCACGGTCCTTGGCGAGTTCTTCTTTTGCTTCCTTCTCTTCATCATTACCAACGTATTCCATTGGGTCCAAATCCATGATAGTTTCTCCATTTCGCAAAGTGTGATACGGTATATGCTAGTGCCTAAAGATTCGGAAACCGAGGCTATGAATCCTGTATTTTGCGAAACTCACCAATAGGAAAGAGCAGATGGCGGATGCCATCTGCCCATATCAACTACAAAAATCTATGCTGGGTGTGAGCTTCCTAGAATTCAAGTTGTTTCGCTTGAAATCCCATGCTCCGTATTGTACAACTGCAATCATGACCACGTGATCGGGGGAGGACTGTCCCCGGCGCTTCATGTTGTTTACGCTATCCATTTACT
>CAISOI010000949.1 GCA_903886985.1 uncultured Chthonomonas sp. | reverse complement strand
GCCGAGGTGTCATCAGTTATTCCATCGGCTTTTGCGTTGTAGGGCGGGCGGGTCACGACCACGATATTGGGATGGTTTGGATAGGTAACATCCGTTTTGCCAACAGAAGAACAAGATAACCATGCTATACCGAGAAGTAAAGCGAAGTGAATTCTCAACAGATTAACCTTTACTTACCTGTGATTCGAAATCAAAGAAGACATGGGATATTTTACACGTAAGTGAAAATGCTCAGAGAAGCTCCGTATCGTAATAATTGTTGGCACCCTCGCCGGTGAACTTCGAGAGCAAGCGAAAACCAGCAAGCAACAGCTGATCCTCATAGACTTTCTGGCCAAGTGAAATAGACTCGATCCCCGTACAGAGATCATTCCATTTCCCTGATTGGATCGGAGCAGTAAACATAAACCGTCCCCCAGGCTTAAGGACTTCTGCTGCCCTGTTGATAAGGGACAATTGGTCCTGCGAAGCCAGCAGAAAAACCAGACCAATAGCTATTACAGCATCAAACCTGCGACAAAAGAAATCGGTGTCTTAAACCTTGGCACATTGAACCGAAATAGTGGGAAATCGCTTCTGGAATTCAGCAATCAGAGTCGGTGAACTTTCCACTGCCCAAATCTTTAGACCTGCGGCATGGAGAACACGAGTAATCGGATATCCGCTTCCACATGCCAATTCGAGGATATCGCTGCCTGCGCTTAGTGAACGGCACCAATGTTCAACTGTAGCTGCATCAATCTCAGACCTGTCACGGCTTGCCAGGAATTCGTGTGCATGAAATTCATATGCTTGTGAGGACACTTTTGAAGTGCGAGCTCATTCGTTACTTTGAGAAAACGGTGTATCTGGGCAAAGTACTTGCTTTAGATTGGAAGACTACCAGACCGTTGAATATGTATAAGAATAAGCTTTTCATGGTACCCATTCAATAAATTCGCTCTCGTGCTTGTCAAGGTAATTCTCAAGATAAGTCTCTACGGATGGCTCACAATCGTAAAACCGAGTGTCAAAGGAGGTTGAGCCTTCTTCTTCCTCTTCAAAATATTGGTCAATAGTCCTCAACTCTCCAAAAGGCGACACAGTAACCCTCTGCATAAAATCGCGAAGTACCCGTGCTTGTTCCAAGGCGCCAATGTCCTCAAAAGCCGTGATCACCTCAAAATAGTTCCAATCAGGATTGTTTGAAACCAACTGGTCGTAACCCCCGTTGTAGATCTCACCCGAACAGATGAATACAAGGTGTGCTGTTCTTTGTATAGGACTAAATTCAATAGTATCGAAGTCTACCACGAGACGTATCATAGCGTTCCAACGAATACCTTCGTTGCCTTCAAATTCCTTACGACTAACTCTTATTGGGCTGATCATTCTCTCAAAATTCCTGTTATTTTGGTACACGTCCGTCACACCGAACCATTACAATAATGATAGCAGTCATAGAAATATCAAGTCGTATAAACTATTGCTCCAGAAGCAATTATTGCAGAATTACAAATACTCTGAAAGTTCCTTGAGGACCGTGAGTATTCGCCCACGATTATCTGGATTCCGATTGATAACCAATGGGCTCGGGTGCATCATTTCCATGATTTTCACATCTGGACGAGTTTCGCATACTACTTCTTTCGCATGCAAAGACTTTTTGCCGACAAAAACGACTACCCTCAGCTTTTGCAGGAGTTGAAGTAGTTTAACAAGCCATTCATCTGCTTCCCGAACGTCATTTCTGTGAGCTGACCGAATCTTTGTTCCTGACCCAATATACCAGGGGACAGCATTCCATGAGATGGTCTTACGGCGATCAATTTCAGCGCCCGCATTGAGCATGAAGAAGTTCTTAGCAGTTTCGTCAGGGTTGTTTCTTGAAATAAACCCACTTACGAGAGCTTTAGGTCCCGGTGCCTCCAAAAGAAATAGAACTTCTGCATTCACGCCGCCGTCCAAAGGGTCAAAGTCTGGAATACCGTACTCCTGTCCCTTAAAGAGTCGCATTTCTTCCACGAATTTCGCAAGTTCCATCATGTGTGGTTGGGACAAGATCGG
>CAISOI010000948.1 GCA_903886985.1 uncultured Chthonomonas sp. | reverse complement strand
CTGATGAACTTGAGGAGATGATCCGTCAAATTCGAACTGTGGAAAGTGCCTTAGGCAACGGGGTTAAGGTGCCCGCACCTAGTGAGCGCAATACCGCGGAAGTTGCCAGAAAGAGTATTGCAGTTGCTCGAGATATGCATAAAGGTGACGTGATTGTGGAATCGGATCTCACGGTGCTTAGACCTGGAACGGGGCTAAAACCAAATCTAATTCCTTATGTAATTGGCAAGAAACTCAGAAACGACATACCTGCAGGCACTCTGATAGGGTTTGAGGTTCTTGAGTGAGAGAGATTGGAGTTGTGACCGTCGCTAGGTCTGACTACGGTATCTACCGATCCCTTTTGCAATCATTGCAGGCGGCAGACGACGTTCAATTGTCTCTCTATGTTTCCGGGATGCATCTTTCTCCCGACCATGGGTGGACCAGTAAAATTGTTGAAAACGACGGCTATAGGATAGCGGATCGTATAGATATGTTGATGTCGGCAGATTCACCTACTGGCATTGCAAAGAGCATTGGTAACAGTATCAGTGGTTTCGCACAGTCTTTTGATAGATGGCGACCGGATATATTAGTGGTCTTAGGGGATCGGTTCGATATGATTGGCGCCGCGATCGCTGCGCTGCCATTCAAAATCCCTGTGGCACACATTCATGGGGGTGAAGTCACTTCGGGAGCAATTGACGATATGTATCGCCATTGTCTTACCAAACTGAGCCACCTGCATTTTGTGTCAACTGAGGATTATGGTCGCCGGGTTATTCAGTTGGGTGAGCAGCCATGGCGGGTAACTGTTTCTGGTGCACCTGGATTGGACCTTTTAAAGCAAGTACAATTGTTTAGCAAAGAGGAGATTGAGAAGCGGTACGGATTGAATCTTTCCGAAGCACCGCTACTGGTAACATTTCATCCGGTAACCCTTCAGTTTGAGGATGCCGCCAGACAAACGATGCAGCTTCTAGATGCAATTGACGTGGCTGGGATGCCGGTGGTATTCACCCAGCCCAATGCAGACACAAATGGTTCCGTCATTTTGCAGATGATAAGAGCTTACCTTCTGACCCATAATGATGCAGCAATGGTAGAGAATTTCGGTGCTCAGGGCTATTTCAGTATGATGAAATATGCTTCGGCAATGGTAGGGAATTCTTCCAGTGGATTGGTGGAGGCACCGTCAGTCCATTTACCAGTTGTGAATGTTGGTGACCGACAAGGCGGACGCATTCGCGGCGTAAACGTGATTGATACGAACTATGAAACTCAGGATATTCTCCGCGCAATTAAGACCGCGGTGAGCAAAGAGTTCAGGCAATCACTCATTGGAACAGTTAATCCTTATGGAGATGGCACGGCAAGCCAGAGAATCGCAGATCGATTGCGTACCGTGGAAATTGACGGTTCCCTGATAAGCAAAGGATTTTACGACCTTCCTGAGACAGTTTCGTCATCGTGTTAGATGTTTGGCAGAGTTAGAGATAACGAATTGACACTGTTATGATCGGGTTAAGTTACCAATTTAACAGGGGTGGGGTACTCATAACAAGGTACAATGTATTTCCTTGAGTATGAATGAAGCGTCCTTTGACCCAGATTTTGACGTAACAACGTAGATGCATAAAGTTGAGTCGGAGATCATGTTGAAGTAAAGTCTGTCCTGCAATGACAGGGCGCGAAAATGGCTTGTTCATGACAACCGGAAAACAGTTGAGAAAGTATGATTACGCAAATTAGAAAAGACAGGGGCCGACGGTCGGAAACTTTCAATCGAAGAGATGAAGTTGTTGAGCCAAGATTGACTTCCACTTCGATCCTACGCCCTGGTATCAATCCCGATATGATAAACCTACCGTCGAACTGCATTGACGAAAGCGCTGTGCGATCTTCCTTCGTTTCACTGGGAACCACAGTCCATGATGTGATGGCATGTATTAATGCTAATTCACAACGTATAGCTCTTGTTGTAGATGAAGAGAATCGACTCATTTCAACGCTAACCGATGGAGACATCCGTCGCGCGATACTTGATGGCGTGACTACAGATTCTAGAGTGGAAGAAGTTCAGGCGCATAAGTCTGCAAGTGGAGCTGCGAAACCTGTAACAGCGCCTATAGACTCTGATCCCCAGAGACTATTTGAGATCATGTCCGAACGGTCGATACGACAAATTCCTCTCACCGATAGAGATGGTAGAGTAGTTGGACTCGTTTCTTTAGAAGATTTGATACCACAAGACATTCAGTCTGTTCGGGCCGTAATTATGGCCGGTGGATTTGGCAAGAGATTGATGCCACTCACTGCAAATACCCCGAAACCGATGTTGCCTGTAGGGGATCGTCCTCTTATGGAGCACACGATTGAACAGCTCAATTACGCAGGCATTCGGGACGTCAAGATCTCAACCCATTACATGGCGGAGCAAATTGTTCAGCATTTTCAAGATGGTTCCGACTTTGGCGTTAATGTAAGTTATGTGAACGAAGATACGCCCATGGGAACTGCTGGGGCGCTGTCATTGATGGAAGCAACAGACGTCCCCATGCTTGTAATGAATGGGGATATTCTTTCGGGCGTCGACTATCGATCCATTGTCTCCTTTCATTCGGAACACAATGCAAATATGACGATATGTGTTCGAAAATATGAAATGGAAGTTCCATACGGTGTTGTCGAATGCACTGGAGCCAACGTTGAGCGAATTGCTGAGAAGCCTAGGCTGACGTTTTTCGTGAATGCAGGCATATATTTGTTAGGGCCAGAAGTGCACGCGCTAATACCTAAAGGTGAGCGCAGTGATATGCCGGACTTGGTTCAATCTGCAATAGCAAAAGGTTACAAAGTGGTGAGTTTTCCGATCGTGGAACATTGGTTGGATATTGGCCAGCATGCGGATTATCAAGCCGCGCAAGAAGTCGTAAAACAAAAAGGATCTGACTCGTAGATGAATTGGAACGGCAAACGTGTGCTGGTGACGGGTGGCGGGGGATTTATTGGAAGCCATCTGTCTGAAGGATTAGTTAAAGCGGGTGCTACCGTGAGATCCATGGTCCACTACAACGCTTTGGGTAGTCGAGGCTGGTTGGATCAATCTGATTACAAAGCCGATATTGATGTTTTTACAGGTGATATCACGGATCGGGATAGTGTTTATAAAGCAGTAGATGGATGTGAAGTCGTTTTCCATTTAGCTGCTCTTATTGCGATCCCATATTCCTACCAAGCACCTGCATCGTACGTTCGAACCAATATCGATGGAACGATGAATGTTCTGCAGGCAGCCAGAGATAAAAGCGTTGCTCGGGTTGTGCATACCTCTACGAGCGAAGTTTATGGCACTGCACTTTATGTACCGATTGATGAAAAACACCCACTACAGGGACAATCACCTTACTCTGCGAGTAAGATCGGTGCCGACAAGATGGCTGAGGCGTTTTATCTCTCCTTCGGTGTTCCCGTTGTTACTGCAAGGCCATTCAATACTTTTGGGCCGAGGCAATCTGCCCGTGCAGTTATCCCGACGATTATCACGCAGTGCCTTAAGGGAGAGTCTGTAAAACTAGGAAACCTGACACCTACCAGAGACATGAATTATGTTTCCAATACAGTGGAAGGCTTTATGGCATGTGCAGCATCTGATGCAGCTCTCGGAAAGTGTGTTAATCTGGGTAGTGGGCGGGAAATTTCGATCGGCGACCTTGCAACAATGATCGGCGATATCGTCGGTAAGCCACTTCATATAGAGACCCAGGAGAATCGGCTGCGTCCAGAAAAGAGTGAAGTAGAGAGACTCTTAGCGGCAAATGAACTCGCAAAAGAGCTACTGAATTGGACATCTAAAGTAACGCTTGAAGAAGGATTAGCTGAGACTATTAACTGGATGAGGGCGCATTTGCACCGCTATCGTCCAGATGATTACAATGTATGACAATTTTTAATGCTACTCTTAACAATAACGCCAATAGGCCGAGGCACATAATTGTGCTAGTTACTCTTGAAAAATTGGTGACAATTTCTAATGACTGAAACAACAAACAAACCTCAGATGTTGCAGATTCTGCAAATGCAGTGGAAGACTGTCATATTTGTGGCCCTAGTTGGCACGATAATCTTCATGGTGAAAGAAGAGTTTGTGAGGCCGGCGTGGCGTGCCAAGGCGACTATTCTCATGGCTTTTGACGACCAAGCGGCTACTCTTGGAGGAGGTCTTCTTGCCTCGAAAGCAGATCCAATCAAAATGTTGGGTGCTGTTCTTGCAAGTCAATCGTTAAATGATCAAGTGGCAAAGGGAGTCGGTTTCAAGGGTAAGAAAGTACCATTTGACGTAAGAGTTGACTCGGCGTCCGGTCAGATATTCCTCACCTTTTCAGACAATAGCAAATCGAAGGCAAAATATACACTCGACAAAGTGATGGATGGTCTTAAGGACATTGAAGGGTCCACTGGTTTTACGACCGCCAGTCAGGAAGCTAAAAAACTCGAGAAATTGGTGTCTGATCGTCAGGAAGATGTTTTAAAGAGTGAGCGTGATCTTAAGGTGTTTCAAGACAATCTCAAAACGGTAGTAACGCCTAACGTGCCTTATTACGGCGGGCAGTATCGCGCATTAATGGAGCCAATTAAGCTGCAACTAGGCAAGATCAAAAAAGAGATTGAGGTTCGTAAAAAGCAGGCAATAGAACAGGGACATCTAAGTTCTGATCTTCCGACGAGTTTGCCGCCAAGTATTCGGTGGCGTGATAACTTGATTCGTTTAGGGGAAGAGCTGCGACTTGCGGAAATCAGTTCCGGTCCTGAAGCTCCCAACGTTGTGCGATTGAAACAGTCAATTGCTACGACCGAGGAACTGATCAAAGGAGAAGTATCAAAGTATCTCAAGAGCGTAGATACTGGTATGGATGCCATATTGTCAAACTTGATTGCTCAAAAGACAATTGCGGAAAGCCAGTTGGAGGGCCTGCAAAAGCAGGATGCACTTGCAACTGATGAAGCTATACAATTTCAGCACAAGGTTCAAGATTTGATGGGAATGCGTAAACTAATGCAGGATACTGCCGAACGCTATAATACTGCAAATGCCAAGGCAGAAGCTCAAAAGGTTCGCTGGAGTATTTTAGATGAACCGAATATAGAAAGGGCCCCGGCAAACAAGAGCCTATTGTCTTCAATTATGCTGGGGTTTGCTGTAGGCGCAATCTTGGGTGTTATTTTTGCAGCACTTTTGGAATTAGGATTAATAGAAAAGCAATATCCCAAGGCGTTTAGGGCTTTGAAGGCGAGCAGCCATAAATGACAGTTGTAATTAACAATCAATTCTGCATCGTAGCGTTTTTGCGTAAATCATGTTCAGCTATGAGTAGTACTCGAGAGGT
>CAISOI010000947.1 GCA_903886985.1 uncultured Chthonomonas sp. | reverse complement strand
CATTGCCAGATATATAGAATACTGGCGACACATACCAGCTAACACGTTTATCCAGACTGTAAGTTTTGTTAAACTCGGCGTGCTGCGGTATTGGTCTTATATACTGCCTATTTTTTGATCAGAAGCAATAGAGTGTCTGGTCCTCGGGAATTGTTTATGTATTACCAAGGTCTCTGGCTCTGAACATATGGTCTGGCGTGACTTTAAGTCCCCTACAGTTAAGTAGTACAGGTGTGATGTTCGTCTTATCTGGACACGGAAAGATTGTGAACTGATAGACCCTTGCGTCTCAGAATGGGCGAATGGGTGAATGGAAGCCCTGGCCAAGGGCTTTTGTTCTCCGAATTCGCTTGGTGCGTATTTAGTTGTGTTTACTCCAATTTACATCGATGGACAGGATAACTGCGACGTTATTTAAAACACCGATAGCCTTGAAGGATATGATGGAACAGGATAATAGCAACGGCTTGAACTTCAGTGATTCATATGTGTGTGCCTTTCACCGCTTCGGCTATGTGTCTCGGTCACGGGGTGCCGTGACCCTACAGGCACTTGTAGATCCAACATCGTGCGGCCGAACGAAATTGAACCCGGGTTCTGGACGTCGGTTGATCGGACCGGCAGCCTGTTGTTTTGTGCTTATACTTTAATACTCGTTTGGGGTTTGGGAATCCGGAACGCTTGTTGCAAAATTTTTTTAAAATTTTTTCAGACTGTGGTGCCGAGAGCGTTGGATAGCGATTTCTGGAGTCCAAAAAACGGATGCTTCGCATACGCCCCAAAGATACGCTGTGTCGGGAGGGAATCTGGCATCGCTCAAGCATGACAAGTTGTTACTATGGAACGGTTGACGAAGGATTGCTGTTGTTGGCACATTGAATTAGATACTGTCTGGGTGACTAAGCTCCCTGATGATTCTGCAAAGACTTGATAAATGTTGTGGGTTATACGCCATTAATGATTTCCCGCGTTCGCACGAATGCCGCGGTGGTAAAACTTGCAGGTAATTCACATACAGGTGATGAAATGCCAAGAATACTGCCATGTGAGAATAGAGAATTTTTATGCCAGAGTGGTACGAACAGTTTCTTGGTCGTGGGGCCGATCTTGATAAACTTAAGCAGGCGTGGGCAAAGGCGCAATCTGGCGATCCCCAGCTATATGTGTTGCTTGCAGAGAGCGGCATTGGGAAGACCCGCCTTGTGCAGGAGTTTTACCACTGGCTTAGCACGAATCACGATCCAGATGGATATTGGCCAGATTCCTTTGAGCGCGTCGGCCAGCAGATGGAAGTAAATCCTACCTTCCGCCCCTCCTCTTCCAAACACCATCGAAGTCCTGAAATTCCGTGGTTATGGTGGGGAATCCGCTGTGAACGTCCCCCGCAGGACGACCGCAGAAGTGAGAGCTATAGTGCTCAAAACCTGTTTAGAAGTTTTGGTATTTTGCAGCCACACATTTCACCGCTACTCATCAAACGAGAACGAAATGCCCATAAGAAAAAGGCACTTTTGTCTATCGGATCAGTCATTTTGGCTTTATCTCCGTTGAAGGCGCTTCTGCTACCTCTACACGCTTCCGAGTTGCTTATTCACATCGCCGAACTTGGTAAAGAGGGCGTTCACATTGGTAAAGAGGCTCTTGAAACATTTATATCCACCAGAGAAGCGAAGGAGTTAGATCATAGGTCATCCAAAGCGATAACAGGCAGGATATACGAGGAGAGAAAAGGACAAGCGACAATTGCATTGGACGCACTGAGCGCGTATCTGGAAGATGCGTCAAAGGAAGCCAAGACAATTCCGGTAGTCCTTGTTTTGGACGATGCACATTGGGCTGATCCGGAAACATTGGTATTTGTTGAGCAACTCCTTGCTCGTGCCAGCGACAAAAAATGGCCACTGCTTTTAATTGCCACCCACTGGCAGCTTGAATGGTTGAAAGATCAGAAAGCTGCGATGTCGGAGATTACCGAGACAACTAATCTCGCGCAAGTAGTCAAGCGGCAAGAAAAGCGTTATCCCAATTTTTCGGCAAACGATCTTGAAAATATCAAAGATCTTACGCCTATGCTGAATTCAGCGTTTCCTGGTCTTCTAGGGGAACAGAGTGATTACATCCTTTATCATTCTGGTGGAAATCCGCTCATTCTTGCCGAATTCATATTGCTACTCGAAAGAGAACACCACCACTTTGAGAATGGCAACGTCAAAAATGCACTCAAACCGTCGGGGATGAAACGAGTAGAAGAGGTCACATTCACTCGCGAGGGGTTGGCATACGATCGGTTCTATTCCAGCTCGTTGGAAGACGAATATCGTCACCTTTTGGGGTGGAGCAGCTATGAGGGTACGGAGTTTCTCCATGAGATAACACATGCACTTGCCGTTTCGAAAGAAACCGGTCCTGTTTATGAGAAACGTGTCGTTTCTTCGTTATTGGAGCACGCGGACGAGCCTCTCATCCTAATACAAAATCATGCCGAATTTGCAATGGCATCCTTTCGGCAGGTTGCACTGCACGACGTTGCAAAGAAATATCTTAAGGATACTGTTTCGATAGAAGCAGTTCAGTCTGTTATTTGCACGGTATGTACAGAGTGGATCGAATCAGGGCGTATTGATAAGATGCCCGATAAGGAGAGAACTCGTGCCCTACAAACATCTATTAGAGAGCTGCCAGAAGGCAACACCCGCACTCTGGCTCTGATAAAACTATCACAAGAATATCTCAAAGCCTACGAATGGCAATTTGCGCTGGAATTAGCAAGAGAGGCGGTCGACGGCTTCGACGCCAATAATCCAGTCCCACCCACCCTCCCCCTTACCGACCTTGACTCTCTGCGAAGATCTCTTTTTGTAATGCATGACTATGTCAGAGCTTTAAAAGCGTCCAACATGATGCTGGAATCTGCCAGGCACATTCTGAAAGAGTTCGGAGAGTCCCCACAGAGCCTCAGGGATGTCTCGGTTTCACTCGATAGGGTCGCAGACGTGGAGCTTGCGCTCGGAAACAGGGAAGAGGCACTCAAGAGATACACAGAGAGCCTTGGGTTCTGCAAGCGAATCCGCGACGAGTTCGGAGAGTCGCCGGAGAGCCTGAGAGATGTCTCGGTTTCACTCGCAAAGCTGGCGTTACTTCATATGGAGGGTGACAGCACGATTGCGGGTGGATATGCGAAGGATGCCAGAGAGGGATTTGCGAGGATAGTGCAGTTGTATGGGCGGTATCCGGAGGCGGTTCAAGATTTGGAGAGAATTGAGGGGCTTGTGGCGGCGCTGGGGGGATAGACATATTCTGGAGGTTATTGTTATCTTTCAAAAGACAGCGTCAAAAACAGATTCTTCACTTCGCCAGCGACATTGGAATAAGGAGTTACTTTTGGAAGGCTCGTTCAGAATGACGTGTTACGGCGGTTATCAAGACTAATGGGTTGATGCCTATAGTGAGGTTTACTGGATTCCCGCCTGCGTGGGAAGGATGGGTTAAGACTTTGGTACGGTCTATAGAGTTTGTGCAGGTTCCCGGGGTTACTCGATTCCCACATGCGCGGGACTGACGTGATGGTACATTTTTTGGTGGTAACTGTCAGGCAAAATCTGGCTCTTTGCTGGCTCAGAGTGACGATGTTGCGGGTTAGACGCAAAGATCATCGGGTGCTGAACTTACCAAGAACTCGTTTTTGGCTTTTATCGATATGGTGGGAGCCGTTACTGCTGGCTAAAGTAGTGGTACTCCACAAAATAATTAACCAGCGGCTGGTGGCCGCTGGTTAATTCTATATCTGTCTTTTCAGTTCTTGTATCCCAACATACTAAGTCTGTCTTCAGCCATATCCTCGGTCAGTGGCTCAGATTTCTCTACCGAAGCTTTGAAGACTATGTCTTCATCGTCCTCATCTTCATCCGAAGCATCTGGCCCCAATTGGGCCTGTAAGCGTAGATCGGAAAGAGCACACGTCTGAACTCCAGTCACATT
>CAISOI010000946.1 GCA_903886985.1 uncultured Chthonomonas sp. | reverse complement strand
CTGATTGTTCCTGTCTGGACTATGGGTAAGTTAACAAAAGACCAATGCAGTCTCCTAACCAGCGCGGTAAAATGTGGCGTTGGCATTGCAGGATGTCACGGTGGAATGTGCGATGCCTTTCGTGAATCTGCGGAATATCAATTTATGACTGGCGGACAGTGGGTTTCACACCCAGGCAACGACGGAGTGGAGTACACAGTCAATATTACGGATTGTGATCATGTAATCACCGCTGAAGCACAAGACTTCACCGTTAAGTCTGAGCAATACTATATGCATGTAGATCCCTCAAACCACGTTTTAGGTACGACCAGATTTCCAACACTTGGTGTGGATGGCCCTCACACCCCGAATGGAGAATTCGACATGCCCGTGTTCTGGACACGATATTACGGCAAGGGCAGGATTTTCTACTCATCACTCGGCCACTCTGCCGAGGTAGTTGCTATACCGCAACATTTAAGCATTTTTGAACGCGGTCTTCTGTGGGCTGCAAATCGGTTATAGGATTGGTCGGAAAGGTATCAAATTTGAAATTACGAACTTGGACTTCTATTGTAGGTGTAATGTTGGCGATGACCTTGATTAATGTAATTTCTATGTCGCAGGCGCGATGGTCCCAGGAGAAAGCAAATGAATGGCGCTCGAAAGTCGGTTGGCTAGTAGGATGCAATTTTACTCCCAGCACGGCAATAAATCAGTTGGAGATGTGGCAGGCAGAGAGTTTCGATTCCACCACGATTGACCGAGAATTGGGGTGGGCGCATAAACTTGGATTTAACAGCGTGCGGGTATTTTTGCATAACTTGCTGTGGCAACAAGACTCCAAAGCGTTCTGTTCGCGGATTGAGAAATTCCTGCAGATCGCCGACAGCCACAAAATCGGCGTAATGTTCGTACTTCTTGATAGTTGTTGGGATCCCTATCCAAAACTTGGTCAACAACATGCCCCAGTCCCAGGGCTGCATAACTCAGGCTGGGTACAAGCACCTGGTAAAGAGCTGTTGTCTAACCCTGCACGTTACGATGAACTAAAACCGTATGTGGTTGGTATGCTGAAACGCTTTGGAAAAGATCACCGTATCCACTTTTGGGATTTGATGAACGAGCCAGACAACAATAATGGAAGTTCTTACGGCAAGGAAGAACCCGATCACAAGGACCAACTCGCCCTTCAATTGTTACAAAAACTCTTTATCTGGGCCAAAGATGCAAATCCTTTGCAGCCAGTTACCGCTGGAGTATGGCTGGGTGATTGGTCTTCCGACGACAAATTGATTCCAGTCAACAAATTCATGCTTACCCATTCGGATATCATTACCTACCACAATTATGGTGACAAAGAGGATATGACAAGAAGAATTGGTTGGCTTCGCCGTTACAAACGCCCAGTTTTATGTACTGAGTATATGGCACGTCCAATGAAGAGTACATTTGCGGAGGTTCTCCCCATTATGAAGAGAGAGGGTGTTGCAGCCTATAACTGGGGTTTTGTAGATGGTAAAACCCAAACTATCTATCCTTGGGACAGTTGGCAAAAGCACTACGCAGCCGAACCGCCTGTATGGTTCCATGATATTCTACACAGGGACGGAACCCCGTACATATCTGAAGAGACGACATTGATACAGTCTATCACGGCTAAAAAATAGTCGGGCAGTTAGTTGGTTGCAAGTTACAGTAAGTTAGAGTAAGAGGTTAGGCGACTTTGGCACACAGTATAAACAGGCGGAGCTTTTTAGGTATTGGTCTTGGGAGTGCGCTCTCCGCAATAACCGGAGTTGCAAACGCAACGACGTCATCATCGGCAACAACAGCCAAAGCTGGTCGTGCAAAACGTGTGCTAGTAATCTTTGAACAAGGCGGAGTTTCGCACCTCGACACATGGGACCCCAAACCCGACGCACCACTTGAGCATCGGTCTCCTTTCAAGCCAGTCAGAACGAAAGTCGATGGTATTCAGTTCACCGAACTGCTTTCCAAGACCGCCAAGGTTGCCGACAAGCTCTCAATCGTGCGCTGTATGACACAACCCACCCCGGGAATTGGAAATTCACATCCCAAGGGAAGCCAGTATATCTACTCGGGCGAGGCACCTGGTGGTCCAGTAGAAATGCCAGATATTAGCTCCATAGTTGCTCACAGGATGGGTACCGAAGCACTCTATCTTCCATCCAATATTCTGTTGCCCGGTACTGATGAGCAAGCGGCAATGTCTCAGGTAGGTTTCCTACCACCCGGTTATGCCGTTTTCAAGACCGGTGGAAATCTTGCAGACCCGAATTTCAAAGTTCCGAATCTAGGATTAATGGCAGGAATTGATGACCGAAGATTTCAAACAAGAAAGGACTTACTGAGTTCATTGGACATCGGTTTGGTGAACCTTGGTCGCCACAAAGACGCTGAAGCGATGACTGCCTTCATGCACCAAGCGGAGGACATGCTAACGAATCCAAACACTCGAAAAGCGTTTGATATCCAGGCGGAGCCTATGACTGTAAGAGAGCGCTATGGAATGGGGCATCGTGGCCAGTGTTATCTGATGGCGCGCAAACTGATAGAATCTGGTGTCCGATTTGTCACGGTCGATGTACGAGAGCCGATGAATACTTTTCGAGACGGCAAACCAGTGACTTTCGGAGGTGGAGGCAACATGAACTGGGATCATCATGACGCGATCTACTCCACGAGCCATACAAATGTCCCTAACGGCGGAGCTGGGGCGGGACGATTCGGAATTGCTACTTGGCCCATGATGGGTTCATTGGACCTCGCATTCTCGGCACTTATCGAAGACATGAGCCAACGGGGGCTTCTGGATGATACTCTTGTCTGTTTTGTCACTGAGTTTGGAAGAACTCCAAAAATCAATGACCGACAGGGCAGAGACCATTGGACTAACGCTTTTTCCTTTGCGTTCGCAGGTGCTGGCGTACCGGGTGGACAAGTCGTTGGAAGTACAGACCGAGACGGTGGATTCATCACGAGCTCTATGGCATACACTATCGAAGATTATGGTGCCACAATTTATGAGAAACTCGGAATTGATCGTTCCAAACCAATAATGACTCCCACAAACCGACCTATCTACCTCGCCTCCAAAGGTCGAGCCATCCCCGAGTTATTTTAAGAATGAAGCAGATTTCAGCACTGTGTATTAGCCTCCTAATAAGTTCTATGGGCACAACAGGGTTTGGACAGACTGTCCCTAATAATGGGTTGTCGATCTCTCCACCACATATTGAATTAACCAGCAAACGCGATTACGTCCAGATGATTGTAACTTCCAGCTACGGCAAGACTGTCCACGACGTTACACATCAAGCAAAATGGACGTGCTCTGATCAAAAAGTAATTCGCGCAGTCAATGGTAAAGTCACCGCAGTCGGAAATGGGTCTGCAACCATATCTGTACAAGCCGAAGGTAGGACCACCAAAGCTACCATATCCGTTACTGGTTTCTCAAAACCTGATCCAATAAGCTTCAAGTTTGAGACTGTACCGGTCTTAACAAAACAGGGTTGTGCGACAGGTTCGTGCCACGGCAGTCCTCACGGTAGAGGAGGTTTCTCACTCAGCCTGTTGGGATATGACCCAACAATTGATCGAAATTCCTTAATACTTGATGGTTTCAACAGGCGGACAAATACTATCGACCCTGATGAAAGTCTAATTCTGAAGAAACCCCTACTCGCCCTCCCCCATGTTGGAGGTAAGAGACTCCTTACGGGAAGAACTCCTTGTAATATTCTAAGAGGATGGATTGCCGAAGGCGCAAATGCTTCCCTACCCGACGTTGACGTTAAAGACATAGAACTCTCTCCCGGCGGTGAACACACTTTTCATAGTCCGTTCGTAAACCAACAACTTCGGGTGGTAGCCAAGCTTTCAGATGGCACAGTTAAGGATGTATCCTCCATTGCCACTTATGAGTCCTCTCACCCCAACGTCGCTAAAGTGGATGCCGACGGTTACGTTACTGCGTTGTCCCGTGGGCAAGCGGGAATTAGTGTTCGGTTTCTAGACAAACTCAAGACGGTTCACTTTACGGTTGTAGAAGAAGTGCCGGGGTTCAAATGGGTAGAGCGGCCCGAAGTGAATTTTATCGATAAATTGGTAAACCAAAAGCTGAAACAACTCCAATTTGTTACGTCCACCATTTGTACAGACTCAGAATTTATCAGGCGGACAACTCTTGATATTACGGGCAGCCTTCCTTCTCCTGAGGCTGCACAGGCTTTTATCTCTAGCAGAGACAAGTATAAACGAAGGTCGCTTATAGAACATCTGTTGAACTCAGAAGCCTACGCCAGATTTTGGGCACTCAAATTAGCAGACATTATGCGTGTTTCACAACAGAAAATGCCAAACGGTGGCGCGGAACGCTTTTCCGATTGGCTTGTGGATTCCATACGACGCAACCAACCTTACGACGCCTTTGTTCGCGAATTACTGACCGCGAAAGGCAAAGTAAATCAAGTAGCTCCCGCGAACTATTTTGTTGCCATCCCCACCGTTGAAGAGCGCACGGAGATAACCAGTCAGATATTTATGGGCACGAGAGTTGAATGTGCCAAATGCCATAACCACCCGTTTGAAACCTGGACAATGCGTGACTACTATAGCATCGGAGCAGTGTTTGCTCGTACAAATATCAATCAGGGTTCTCTAATTCTTACTAATGAAGGGGAATCTTATCACCCCACTACACACGAAAAAATGTCTCCCTGGGGAACTCCTAAAAGTATCAATCTGGACAATACAGACCGCCG
Source organism: uncultured Chthonomonas sp. (assembly GCA_903886985.1). Lineage (GTDB taxonomy): Bacteria > Armatimonadota > Chthonomonadetes > Chthonomonadales > CAJBBX01 > CAISOI01. The sequence goes on along the minus strand of CAISOI010000946.1, from coordinate 7,677 downwards.
TATTGCGTTTAGTAATTGGTTAACGCAAAAGGATAATCCATTCTTTTCAAGAGTTGAAGTAAATCGAATTTGGAACGAGCTTTTCGGCAAGGGCATTGTTGACCCCGTGGACGATTTCCGTTCATCCAATCCGCCAGCCAACATAGAACTTTTGGACGCTCTCGCAAAGGAATTTGTTAGCTCGGGGTATGACCGCAAGCACATAGTCGAGATTATTTGTAACAGCCAGACTTATCAAAGAAGCGCACAAGCAAGCCCTCTCAACACTGCAGATGATACATTGTTTTCCCACTGCAAGGTCCGAATGCTTTCCGCTGAGCAGTTAAAGGACGCGATTGGAACCGTAACACACCAATTGCCAAATCTAGAAAGCTCAATGGAAACTGAGACAAGTTTGATTCAAAAACTGGAAGAACGAAGGTCCAATTTCAAATCCCGGCTTGGAGAGTCCCAGGCTTCCTTATCGACATTATTGACCTTAGCTGATCACGATTCGATTCAGCTTAACCGCAAACTTTTTGAAGTCAAGAACCGAATGGCATTTGCAACTCAGCGCCCCTATCCTGAACGCAACGAGTTCACCATCGCTTTTGGTCAACCGAAACGCGATACAGCATGTACCTGTGAAAGGCAGTCCGCTCCCACGCTCGTTCAAGCCTTAGAACTGCTGAACGGTGGCGCTGCGTACGACCTAGTGCTTCGAGGATCTGTCATTTATGAGCCATTGGATAATTCCACATTGATTGACATGCTATACATGAGTGCATACTCGAGGCACCCAAATGCCGCCGAACAGGCAACTGCGATGAAATTCTTGACATCCGCCAAAGAGAGAAAATCTGCCATCACAGACTTAATCTGGACTATTATCAATACACGAGAGTTCGTCTTTCAACATTAGATTGAAGATTCAGTAAGGTTATTGAACTATGTTAAACATTTTGACAGTATTCATATCAGTCGCTGTAGTTCAGTCCGCCCCGACTGCCGCGGTCAGCTTTGTCAAGGATGTTGCACCGATCATCGTTAGGCGTTGCACAGGTTGCCATGGTGAAAAGATCAATCTGGGGGGATACCGGGCGGACACATTTCGAAATATGTTCAAGCCAGGAGTTTCAGGCTTAACTTCTGTTGAGCCAGGCAGGCCAGAAGGCTCAAATCTTCTTCGGTTAGTCACTACTAAAATCGAACAGGTTCGGATGCCTAAGAGTGATTCCGCACTAACGACCACACAGGTGGGTCTTATCAAACGGTGGATTTTGGAGGGAGCCAAATTGGACTCCGGAAATCCAAATACGCTTCTACGCAGTCTGGCGGGAGCACGCGTACACCCTGCCGCACCAACAAGTTACTCTAAACCTCTTCCTGTTACCGCACTCAGTTTCGTACCGAACAGCAATTCCATTGCTGTTAGCGGATACAACGAAGTCACTATCTGGGATACTGTCACCGGTAAAATGATCCGCAGAATTGGAAACCTTCCACATTGGATTAAGGCGATACAGTTCACCAAAGATGGATCCAAAATGGTTGTCGCAGGCGGTACTCCTGGTGAATATGGCGAAGTCGCAGTCATCGATATGGTATCAGGTAAGCGGATGGCAGTTCTCGGAGTAATGAGCGATGCAGCATTCAGCCTCGCTCTTAGTGCTGACAACAGATATGCCGCCGCAGGATTTGCAGACGCTACAGTCCAGGTTTATGATCTGCAAAAGCTGGAATTAAGATGGTCCACTCGGGTTCAATCTGATTGGATAACGGGTCTATCCTTCAGTAAAGATGGAAGGTTTGTTGTAAGTGGTTCGAGAGATACAACGGTAAAGGTACTTGAGGTAGCAACCGGAGAACTATTTGCAACTTACGCCGGACATAATCGCCAGATTGGCAAATACCGAGGCCAATTCCCTGTCTTCTCAGCTATGTTCGATTCTACAAGCGGTGACGCGTTCTCAGCCGGTGCAGGCGAATGGATACAACGCTGGAACCCTGAAAAGGCGAAAGCGGAAGCGGGTGATGCCGGCGACATGGAGGAGAGATTTGCAAAAGCAGGACATGCCCGGTATTTGGAACACGGCTTGCTGGACGCTGTTTATTCAATGCACCTAAGAAATGGCAAGATCTATGCTACTTCGTTGCAGGGTGCCATTTCGATTATCGATCCTCAAGGAATGGTGCCATTCCGGGTTCTGGTTCCTACTGTAGAGTCATCTTTTGTCTCAGCCATGCCCGAAGATGGAAGCAAAATTGTCACGGGTGCTTTTAGCGGAACATTAAGGATTTATGATTCAAGCTCCGGAGCAAGGATATCACAATTTGTTGCCCAGCCGGGCCAATCTACGGGCATAAAAACTACTCGACGATAATATCGTCCAGCCAGAACCTGAGCGAATGCCCTTGCCCCGCAAGGACCCAACTGAATCCAGTCTTGATTCGAGTAAGGTCTTTTCCATCGAGATTGAACGTGTACTTAGTCCAATCCTTCGAAAGCTTGATTGCCCCTATTTTTTCACCAGCCGTGTCGTAAAATTTCTTTTCTTTGCCTAGAATCCCATATTGAAAAGTGATCCACTCATCCCCGTTTTCGCCCCTTGCCCAAAAGCTAAGTCTCTTCGCTCCTGTCCAATTCCACCCGCCGTACTGGTCTCCCCAGTCGTTCACAGGACTTTGCCATACAACTCCCGCCCATTGGTCGCCGGCAGAATAGTCCACTTGCAAACAACTTTTACCGCTGTGAGGGTTCAAATTGCAATCAGGATTCATTTTGACCGCTACACTGTTACCCATGTATCCAGAAGGAGTAAAGCTCAATTTGTCTGACTTTCCTTCCGCGTAAATAACAACCGGAAGTGAGGTCTTCAATCCAGCCTTCAATGATTCTGGGTCCCGAACAAATATGGGAACATTAGCTGTCGCTGCCGCCCCCGTGGTATCGTGGACATACGCAAACACGCGATAACCTCCCAGAGCCGTCGGAAGCTTTATTTCAACACTGTTGTCGTCCGAAATAACGATCGAATTCCGAAATTCGGGCGGTGTGGCTTCGATGTCGCCGTTAGATCCGTATTGCCCCGCTTCCTTCTGAAGCACCCAGGTTGTAGACAATTTTGCGCCTTCCGCACTATGGGACTTTAGCGCAAATTTCATTGTGCTTCCGGGTGCACCTTCGTTATTGCCTATAACTGCGATACTATCAATTTCTGGACACTTTGAAGTAGAAGGCTTGCCTGTCCAAAGCTCTTGCAATGCGTCAACCGCACCCAATCGGGATCCATTTGGCAAAAGAAGTCCGAACCACGTTGCGGTCGCCTCTTGTTTGCTGCCCCACGTAAATGCGTAACTTCCCAAACAGAGACCTGTCGGTGACAATACACTCTTTTGATAAACATTCTTGTAGACTGCGGCTTTTGCTGTGCTACTCAACTCTGGCGCTGCGCCCCAAGACGTCTTTGCGATCTCCCATACTCCCGGTGGACCATATTCAGTGAGGATATACGGTTTTGTGCCACCTACCTTCAAGTACCGTTCAGCCACCGTCTCACCACCACCATAGCTATTGATTCCTAGAATGTCGATATCCGGACAAAATCTATGAACGTCCTGGACCTTGTTACCACCCAATTCCGCAATCACGGTCATGGTCGGATGATTGGGATCAAGCTCCTTTATCACTTTAGCGATCTCATTTACCGCTTTATAGATTTCAGGAATACCGCCCGCTCCCTCCATTTCATTTCCAATACTCCAAACGAGGAGTGGTGACCGATCTTTATATTTCAAGATAATCTCGCGCACTTTCTTGAACTGCGCTGCAACTTGAACGGGATCTCTATAATTGAAACCGTGCTCCATATGGCCCAGCCATATGCCAAGTGAAATCGTCAATCCACTCTTTTCGGCATCCGAGAAGTCTGCGTCAGCCGTGTCGATACCCCATGTTCTAAATGAGTTTGCCCCTGCCGCAGCAAGTCTGATTTTTGAAGCGCTGCCGCCCGCCCCTTTTACGAAATAAGGTTTACCATCACGCAAAAGAGAATAGCCACTTGCGTTATGAACAAGCTTGACCGGGACAACGGGTGAGGATTGCGCTAATGCTGCCGCTGATAGTTTGAGCAGAAACAAAAGACTCGCGCAAGCTGGTATGAGCCGAACATTCATCTTGGTTTCCTAATTTCTTCGGATTCTAGCTTAAGATCGGAGTTACTATTTCGCCGGAAACATCGGTTAGCCGCATGTCTCTTCCGCTATAGCGATATGTCAATTTAAGGTGATTTATTCCCATTAGGTGCAAAATCGTGGCATGTAGATCATGAACCGTAACTTTATTCTCTACAGCGAAATATCCGTAGTCGTCGGTGGCTCCATGTATCACACCACCCTTGATTCCGCCGCCAGCCATCCATGCGGTAAAACCGTAAGGATTGTGATCTCTCCCATCAGATCCTTGTGCCATAGGAGTTCTGCCAAACTCTCCTGCCCACACAACTAACGTTGACTCCAATAGGCCTCGTGCTTTTAAGTCCCTTAGTAATCCGGCAATCGGTTTGTCCACGGCAGCCGCATTATCAGCATGCCCTTTTCGCAGTCCACCATGCTGATCCCACCTATCGTGATTAGTCTTTGGGCAAGTCAATTCTATAAACCTGACGCCGCGTTCTACCAATCTACGCGCGATGAGGCACTGCCTGCCAAATATCTCAGTCTGAGGTTCATCTATCCCGTACAGCTTTTGGGTAGTTTGAGTTTCCCCGTTTATGGCCATCAGCTCTGGAACAGCCGACTGCATCTTAAACGCAAGCTCATAATTCTCGATAGCAGATTCAAGCCTCGGATCATGGAGACGTGTTGAAATCGAATGCTCATCAAGTGCCCGAATGAGATTCAATTTTTCACGTTGATCCTTACTGGATTTTTCCATACGAGAAAGATTGGCAACAGGAACCGAACCACTCTTGAAAATCGATGCCTGATAGTCTGCGGGCAGAAATCCGTTGGTAAAACAGTCCAGACCACCCGGCGGGATGAGCCCACCGTTAAGTACTACAAATCCTGGAAGATCCTGCGACAATGTTCCTAGACCATAGGTTGCCCATGCTCCCATACTGGGACGCCCCTGCATTCCCGACCCAGAGTGGATGAAATAGTTTGCATTAGTATGTTCACTATGATCTGATATCATGGAACGGATAATTGCCATATCGTCTACACTCTGTGCAACATTAGGAAACAGCTCGCTGACAGGCGTACCGCATTGACCATAGCGCTTAAATTCCCATGGAGACTTTAAGACATTACCAACATTGTCAAATTGAGTCGCTGGAACTTTCATTTTTATAGGTTGACCATGCTCCCGATCTAAACGAGGCTTGGGATCAAAAGTATCCACCTGAGATGGTCCCCCATCCATAAATAAGAATATTACATTGCGAGCTTTCGCCGGATATTGCGGTGGGCGATTGGAGAGAGTGCTCGATCGAAGAGATCCAGGCGCACCAAGAGTCGAGTTCTCAAGCAAAGCCGTCATGGCAAGGGCACCAAATCCGTTTGCTGCCTGCTTCAATATCTCTCGGCGTGATAACCCTACTTTTTCAAATCGATTACATTGCATGACTGTTACGGTTGCCTGTCATTTTACAAAAATGAACTCTTTCAGATTGATAACAGCGTGACAATAGTTACTCCACTTTTCAAGCTCTGTCCCTGATATTCCTGATAGATAACTCTTCGCCTTTGAGATTTCAGCGGTGTCAGGATTTCTCCCAAGGGCGGTGAGGTAGATATCATCGATACGGGAATCCTGAGACCTATTGCTGGAAATTACCTTTTTCGCCCACAATTCAGATTGCTGGTACACAAATGGGTCGTTCATCAAAGTAAGTGCTTGTGCTGGAACGTTAGATTCCGTACGACGCCCCATGGTATTGAATGGTATCGGGAAGTCAAATGCCAAAAACATTGGTACAAGGAAGTTCCGGCGTACACCGATATAAATACTTCGCCGACCGTTTCCATCTAGTGGCCCCGACTCCGACGGCCTACCCCGACCATCCATAAAAGATGTTAGAAATGGCATCACACTCGGACCAAACATTTTGCGTTCCAATCTGCCGGATACGGCCAAAATGTTGTCTCGGATCGCTTCAGCTTCTAGACGGTGCGGTCGGAAGCAGTGCAGCAGCTTATTTTGGGGATCAATGTTGTTGGAATTAGCGATTGATTGCCCAGACATTCGGTAAGTGGAAGAGAGCAATATTGACCGATGTAACTTCTTCATAGACCACCCGTTCTTTATGAACTGGTTGCATAGATAATCCAGCAATTCTGGGTGGGTAGGTTGTTGCCCCCTCGTTCCAAAATCATCTGGAGTTCGCACTAATCCATCCCCAAAATGGTGTTGCCAGATCCTGTTAACGAAAACCCTGGAGAGTAGCGATCGCGATACTGTAATCATTCTATCAGCAAGCTCAAACCGACCACTGCCATGAACGGAACTTGACATACTTCCAGAGCCTAACATTGTCAAAAAATGGCGCGGAGCAAGATTTCCAGGTGTCTTGGGACTGCCTCGTAGATTAATCGTTGCATCTTCCGGTGAGCCGTCAATCATTGCAATGCTATGATCGGGAACGGAGAGAGATTTTTCCAACTCAGTGCGCCGTTGCAAAAGCTGATCTATCTCAGAATTGTCAAATGACACCTGTCGCGCATTATCATGGGAAGTCATGACGTCAGAAACAAGAATATTCGGCCGATCAGAAAAAACCACCCTGTCCAACATGACTCGTCCATTCCCATTGTCAAGCAGTTCCAGATACGCCTTATGACCAATCCATTTATTCACATCCTGAACATGCCATTCCAGATGATTGACTCCATCAGGGCGGTATTTCAAGCCGCCATAAATGGGGTCTTGAATACGCTGGAACCCATCCACAATAACGTTTACATCGCAATTGACACCAGCAGAATGTGTCAGAACGTAACGTTTTGTAATGGTAAAAGTCTTCGACCTTAATGCACTTTGAAGTTTTGTCGAGAGGGATCCACTGTCGGCAATGCCGGGACCGCCAATCAGAACGGGGCGATCTCCATTCGGTCCTTTTTGCAGAACCAATGCGTTTTTCAGAGGGGCTTTCCCAAATGCTGGCCCATCAAGAATCCAATTACGGAAGTCTCCAGAGGAAAAATCTTCGAAAACTACATCGCGCTTATCACTGAGCAATACTCCCAGCTCCGAAGTTGGTGATGAACTTAGCTGTACCAACCGATCACGCACCTCTTCTAATTGGGCTACCGATTTTTTAAGAGACGCTTCTTTGAACAAAGGTACAACCGCATAACGGGAACTCTTCAAATACCCAGATAAAGCGTAATAGTCGTCCTGTGATATAGGGTCGAATTTGTGGTTATGGCACCGCGCGCATCCCAGAGATAAGCCGAAAAACGTCTTCCCAAACACGTCCAACTGGTTGTCGATACGTTCCGCTTCATTGTCTCTTAAATCGACCGGAGAATGAACACGCTCACCAAGCCAGTAAAATGCGGTTGCAATGGCAGACTCATTTATTCCCGTTTCCGGATTAATCCGAGGTTCTGGAATGAGATCTCCAGCAACTTGTTCGAAAACAAACTGATCATAACGCAAGTCCATATTGAATGCACGAATAACGTAGTCACGAT
>CAISOI010000945.1 GCA_903886985.1 uncultured Chthonomonas sp. | reverse complement strand
GGCAAGGCGGAATCGGAGGGCCCGCGCGGGCCAGGTTTCGGAGATCGCGGGTGGGAGATCGAAGCCAGAATACCGCCATGCGATTTCCGAACCTCGATCTGCGATCTCCCAACGCAGCGCAGTGCGCGTTATTCGACGGTGGTATTCTGAGTTTCCTGTAACATATTTCTCCCTCTGAGAAATGAGTTATTTGTGCTTTTTTTTAGCATCTGTTACAGGGACTTGAATTAGGTTAGTACCGCCGGTAATTTTGTAGCCTTTGGAGTGATCTTTTGAATCAGTCCAACTGAGCGAATCGTTACAATACGGAAGGTTGAACTTGATGGTCAAGCGGTGTGAGCGGACACCAAGAGTCCTGACTCGGATGTCTTCTACAACGCGCTCAAGGAGCTCGTGCCGTTCCTTAGGATTAAAATCACTCAGATTATCAATTTTATCTCCGAACGCTGTGACCCAGTTGATCCATTTCTGCCGTGATCCCAGCGAGTGAATTTTGGTTACTGTCTCATCCCGCATGGCTCGACGCTCAACTCGATATTTTTCAACCTGAGTTATAATTTTTTCAACTTCATCGGGTGTCCTTCGAGCTAACAGCCGATCTGTTTCCACGGTCGTTAAGGTATCACCGATGTTTTTAATTTCAGCATCCAGAGTCTTTAGAAGTTTTTTGAGCTTATCTACCTCAGCAGCTCGTTCCTCGTGGGTGCCATTTGCTCCAAGAGTGTTGCTCTTGAACCACTCCTTGAATTGTACCGATCTCGAAAGAACCTTCACCAGAGTCGTCCACACGAGATCATCGGTTTCAGCAATCTTGAGATAGCGACTGTTCGTGCACTTCATTTCCTTCGCCGTCCCTGAATTGGCGTAATTCCGCTCCTTCCTCGGGCAATAATACGTTGATCGATATTGCCTCGCATAGGTCCGTCCGCTGAACCGACTCTCGCAGTGGTCGCAAACAAGGAAGTCTCTTAGTAAATAGAAATGCTTTTGGTTACTCTCTTGTACGCGTCGTTTTGACCTCACTTCTTTTTTTCTAGCAGTTTCGCGAGCTAGGGTGGGGGATATAATTGCAGGACATGAGCAGCGGATATTCTCTCCGGTCTTCTTATCCCGAACGACGTAATGCCCAGCGTAGTGAGTGTTGGTAAGTAGAGCCTCAATGGATCCGAAGCTCCACACCGAGTTATTACGCCGAGTTTTGACTCCGTTCTCCATCAATTGGCTGCGTATCTTCCGGACTGTCACTCCATCGCAATAGCTCCTGTGGATGAACTTCACCCACTTCACCTCTTCGGTCTCAGGGACTAGCATTTTCTTCTCAATCTTGTAACCGAAGGGCGGGGGACCGCCCATCCAAAACCCAGCTTTGAGACGGTTGATCTTTCCCATCCGGCTGCGCTCAGCTCGCAGTGAGTTATCGTAGGAACTGATCTCGCTGAGAATGCCCAGCATCAGCTTATCGGTTGGATTGGATTGCTGATAAAGACCGCTCTGAGTGTGCAGGGTCACACTTTGCTTAAGAAGTTTGAGTCGAATGACGCCCCAAGTGGTGTCGTTACGGGAGAGTCGGTCCGTATTGAAAACCCAAATGTGCTTTACGTCACCCGAATCGATTGCCGCAAGAAGTGCGCTCAGCTGCGGTCGGTTGGTAAAGTCATCGAACCGGCTGGATTCACCGCCTTCGTTCCAGACTTTTGGAACCATGCCGAGTTCTTTTGCCTTTTTAACTCCGAGCTCTCTTTGAGTTTCTAAGGAAGTACCCGCGTCCTGCTGGGCAGCGGAACTTACCCGAGTGTAGATGTGGAGAGTATCAGACAAGGTTAACGACCTTTCGTTGGCAGTCGGTATCGTGGTCGATGTACCTTTGTGTCGTTTGTAGGTTCCGATGACCAGCCATCACTTGCACGTCTCTCAGGGAACCACCAACCAAGCTAATCTTCCGTGATACATTGGTGATGAAGGTCCGCCGACCCGAGTGCGACGAGCAGCCCACGTACTTTAGATCGGTGTACCAGCGCTGAAACATGTTCACGACCGACTGAGAAGAGGTTCGGGGTGACCTTTCAGATCGGACGACATATCCGGTCCTGATATCAAACCCTGGGGTACCTCTTTCGTGCTCCCAGAGGCACACCAGTGACTCTCTGAGACCTTTGTTAAGGGGAATAACCCTTCCGGACTGCCCTTTCGATGCCACGTTGGTCAGATGGATGGCTTCTCCTATGAGTCCGTCCGGTGTGACCACCATTGACCACTGCAAACAGGCGATTTCCTTGGACCGAAGACCCGCCTTGGCAGAGAGCTGAAAGATGACTCGGTTCCGTGCTCCGTTCCGACGACTGGAAAGGTAGGCGAGCATGGTTTCGACCTGCTTATCCGAGAGGACTTTTGACTGTTTTCCGAGAGACATAAGCTGATTGATTAAGTAGTTATAATTTACTTCTAATCATCTTATTATAATCAGTCGGCAAGTACATCACTTTGTTGATGTTTTTAAGTCATTCATTACCTTTATTTTAGGTAATCTGAGTATATTTTGTCTAAAAGATACTCTGTTTGCCCTACCTTATCCCTTTTTTTCCCCTCCGCCCCTCCTTTCATCATAAAAGATAACACATTCTATTTTATATAATAATACACAAAAAAGGAAAGTGTTGTCCACCTGACCTCTAAAGTGTCGGGGTTTGTGACCATATAACACAACTGCCTAGATCCCCGCTTTTGCCGAACTCCTTTGAAGCCCCCCCGGGTCTTGTGGTGTTCCATGACTTCGCCCTTGTCTGGCACATCTTTCGAAGCTGCAGCAGCCTGTTGGGGCATACTCGGTAGGTGTAGGTCTTCTTGCCGTTGATCACTCTGGGTTTATATCTCCAGTGGGTGAGCCCCACCATCTTGATGATCTTGAAGATCATCTGGATTGGCTTCTTGTCGATGTCGCTCGGGACAGCAACGCCGAGGTGAGTTTCGATCATCTTCTTCTGCTGCTTTACGAACTGGACAAACTTGCTGCAGTCTTCGCTTTTGAAGGTAACTCCTGGATCAAACCTGCCTCTCTTGAAGTATACGGTATGGCTTAGTATCTCGTAGAGCAGAATCTGTTTCAGTCCATGCGATGGGATCAACTCCCGTGCCATTCGTTGCTCGCGCGTTCCCGTGTATTGATTGGCGTTTCTTATCTCCCCCCTGATATATTCAGTGCTGCTTACCGCCTCGAAGTTTCTCAGTTTCTCTCTGAATCGACTTTTGTCGTCCAATTTTACTAATTTGGTGTCCACCTCGCTTGCGTAGAATCTCGCGATTCTGTCCCTCCAACAGCCGTATCTTTCCTCTTGGGTGATCGTGGCGAAGTTGGATTCCATCCGTTCCGTAATGCCTTCTATCTGCTTATATGTGAATCGCTTTGCGTTCACCACCGCCTCGATCTCCTTTTTTGTGTTCAATTTCTTCCCGAGCTTGAAGAATTTTGTGCCACTTTTAGACTTCGTTTCGTCGTAGTCCACCTGCGTTACTTTCCATCCCGTCTTTTCTTTGTATTCGTAGAAGTTTTTTCTCAGCTGATTCTTTGACGCCCTCTGGGACGATAGGATCTGTGCAACCATCGTCATCATGGGGTGCTCGTGAGGACTTATCGGATCTTTTGCTGGAATTGCTGGAACCTCTGGGATCAGGAGGACCTCTGGGGGCAGGGTTTTTCTGGTGTAGGTGTTGGCGTTGAAGTTATCCTCCAAATAGTCCTGTCCATTCACCAACAGCTCCGTTTCAAAGTTGAAGGTCTGTCCAGAGACATAGACGTGTACTTGCCTGGGGTTTCTTACTCTTCCTAGCTGCTGGTCTATCTCAGTGTGAGTGTTAATCAGGTTCTCGAAGATGCCGAAGACGGAGTGGACTTCTTGCCTGCCGTTTTCGAAGGTGATATCCACTCCCGTACCAAGTGATGGTGAGGTTAAGATCACATCGTACTTGAGTATCTCAGTCTTGACTTGAGTGATGAACTTCTGGACCGCGGGGGTCTTAGAATTCTCTGCAGTAATTGTTATCACTCTGAACTTTCTTTTCGCTGCCTTTTCTAGAAGTGCTATTGATTCCGCCACAGCTTTAATTCTTGTCTTTGAATTTGATACTACGAAGCACCTGTGACCTTCGAGTACTGTAGTCTTTAGCAGGTCCAACACCTGGTTTGCTGTCGGGTGTGCCGTGATCTCTCTGTCGGCGGGTTTCCATGAATTTATGATCACTCTTACGTAATTATTTTTTGGGTTCACGTACCGTAATTTCCACCGCGATGGGCTATAGTATTTCTTCCATTGTGGCTCGCTGCGGATCGCCATCAACGTGTTGAGTGTGCCCCAACCTAGGTCTGCATCGAGAGCTATAACACGCCGTGCATTTTTGATGACTTCTTTAAATTGCTCAAAAAGCTTGTATCTCCCTTCTCCAATAGTGTCTGACAGAAAGTGCGCCAATACCTGTTCGGATTCGTCAATCAGCACTAGGCTGTACTTGGGCATTACCTTTTGGCGCTTTCCTTTCACTGTTTCTTCTACCTGAACTTTGTAGAGACTGTCTAAGCACACCCCGTATCTTGTTATCCGGTCAAACGGAGCGGAATACTTCGTCACGTCACCATCAAAATCGATACGTTCTAGTATTGGGTCATCTAGGTAGCATTGCAGTCGGAGGCGCTTACACATGTCCCTTATCAGCGCCTGTCTGTGTCCTATCAGCAGCACCCTCGCATAGGGATAATACATTCCATCTCCATATATATCATCCTCCTCATACTCCTCCAACGTTTTATACGATCGCCGGAACCCTAGCACAGGATATACGCGAGCGACTGGAGCAAGAGCTTGTGCTAGATAGTGAGTTTTCCCTGAACCTTTGGGACTTTTAATGCACGTGATTCCTGGCTCAATTTTACCTAATTTCAGATATTGGTTTTCCGTGAATTGAACGCTGGGCTCTTCGCGCCCTCCTCGACCGAAATTGAAATGCCTGCACAGTGCTTTGAAGAGAAGGTACTCCGCAGTCTTTTCGGGAGATCTTTTTTTGATGCCTGGAACGAGGCATCGCATAGCCTTCTCGAAGGAATCGAAATCATATGAGTTTTCTGTTCCTTCCATGAACCTTGTCATCTGACACGAGGAACATCGGAAGAAAGTTCCGCCGTTGGGGCTGACTGCAATGAATGCGCTTGTATGGCGGTCACCGTGGAACGGGCAGAAGACGCTGACTTTGGTCACCACCTGACAGATTTTGATCTGTTTATTTTTATCCGTGGTGAACACTTCATCTCTCGGAATACGCAGAAGTGATCTGCTTGTGACCCTTCTTGATGGATGCGCGACCGAATCGCTCGTGATTTGGACTTTTCCATCTGATATGAGCGAGTCGAGCGTTAGCTGGTTCAGCTTCTTTCCCAGCAAAATGGTACGACAGTACATTGCCCCGTAAAACATACGTGCCGCATCGGTCGCTGATAGATCTCCTCCGCACCGTCGTGCCAGTGATAAACTCGCTGCCTTTAGCTCGTTCGGGTCCGTGATCGTCTTTGGTAGGACGAACACGAGACGAAAACGAGGACTCTCTGGTTTATGCGACGCGGTGGTGTAGAGAAGAGAGCAATACTTGGATACCCATCGGTTCTTCAAAGCGTGTTCGATGGTCTGCGCTCCGTCCACATCGACTGCCAAGAAATCAGCACCTAGAAAGTTTTCAGTTTTTCTGACGCCACCTTCAAACACGTAGCTAAAAGCGTATCCCAACTCACATACCGTTTTTGCCAGTTCCTCGATGGTCAGTTCATGCGTTTCGAATCCATGAGACCACGACTTCTTATCGGTAGGAGCTATCTTGTCGATTAGTGCGGAATTTACTGAGAGGCGAAGGTGCTGGCGGCGGGATTTAATGATGGGGGCGCTCATTCGCACGATAACACCGCATTGAGCATCCTTGCTTTCAACGTCATTTTGTCCGATTGCCTCAGTGATACTCGTTTGAACAGGCGATGGGTCGGTCGTCACCAAATTCTATGAACTCCATTCTTCGCACGCTGCTGGTCTTCGTTGTTCTTAGTGCTACTGGCTTTGCGGCGGATGACTTTGTTGCGACAAAGAAGAAGGCGGAAGCGGGCGATGCTACGGCTCAATACAACCTCGGCGTGATGTACGACACCGGCGAGGGCGTGCCGAAGGACTTTGCCGAAGCCGAGAAGTGGTATCGCAAGGCGGCGGATCAGGGGAATGCCGGTGCTCAAAACAACCTCGGCACGATGTACTACAACGGCGACGGCGTACCGAAGGATAGCGTCGAAGCCGCAAAGTGGTACCGCAAGGCGGCGGAACAGGGGGATGCCGATGCCCAATCCAACCTCAGCTTGATGTACGCCAAAGGCATCGGGGTGCCGAAAGACAGCGTCGAAGCCGCAAAGTGGTACCGCAAGGCGGCGGAGCAGGGCGATGCCGATGCCCAGTTCAACCTCGGCAACGCCTACGTCAACGGCGACGGAGTCCCGAAGGATAGCGCTGAAGCCGTGAAATGGTACCGCAAGGCGGCGGAACAGGGGGATGCCCATGCTCAAGTCAACCTCGGCACGATGTACTACAACGGCGACGGCGTACCGAAGGATAGCGTCGAAGCCGCAAAGTGGTACCGCAAGGCGGCGGAGCAGGGCGATGCCAAGGCTCAGAACAACCTCGGC
>CAISOI010000944.1 GCA_903886985.1 uncultured Chthonomonas sp. | reverse complement strand
GTCTTGAGTGATCAGCCGCCTGACGGAGAAGCTGGGAAGTAGTGAGATTTGCAGGCAGCGAAGCGACGGATTTCAATGGGATGCATTGATTCCATGAACCTCATAAGGTCTAATGACAATAAACGGAACCCTTGAAATTCCTCCCATTTGGCAGTCGTCTCAAAGCAATGCTCCCTCGTGATTGAGGGAGCAATCACAAATGACTACTGTTCCAGCAATGCCTTCAACCGCTCGAGTGCTGCCGCCCAGTATGCCCGAATCGGTTCGATCAATTCCTGATCGGTGAACTTGTCGTGCTGAACCGAGCATTGCGTCTTGAAGTCACCCTTGGCATAGAAGTTCACTTCGATGTTACCGCCTTCATGCCATGTAATTCGCAGATTTTTACCCGGATTCGCCTTGCGGATGGTGAGTTTTGCTCCAGGGAGCCATTGTTCGCGGATATCATTGTTTGCCCATGCGTCGAACAGGGCTGCCAACGGGGCATTGATCGTCTTATTGATGCTTACCTGATAATATCCGGCACAACTTTGGTTTTTTACCCGCAGCCCGCGTGCCTGCTCATATCCGACTGTGAGCATCTGTTGCCACCAGGAACCGATACCGTATTCGTTATGCAGAATGGCGACAATCTCTTTGTGGCTCATCTTGACTGCACCTCGGGCATCGAGGATGGTAAACCATTCCTCCCAGGGTTTGCCGGTTTTGCTCATAACTGCTTCGTCGCCCATAGGTAATGCTGTGTTGGAAGAGAGTTTGGCTTCAACAGGCGCGTCGGAACCGACAATCGATATTTCTCCTGCCAGCGAATCCAGATGCGCTTTGAACTTCGGCCAACTTTCGAAGCCCTGTTCACGGGCGATAATCCACTGAGCATCGCTGAGCAAAAACGGACTACCGACCACAAATTTGGTCAGGTGGACTTGCACTCGTTGGACGGTCAGAGGATCAGACGCAGTGACCTGCTTGAGAAGGGCTTTTGCATGTTTGCGGAAATATTCCAGATTGGGAGCAGTGGATAGTTCGGATTTTGGGGCAGATGCGGCGGTCGATATTGAAGTGGTACTCACGATAAATCTCCTTTCGTTGTCGCCTATTGTCCGCACGAACAGGCTGAAAAGAGACTGAAGTCTCAGGCTATGATGATAATAGGTGAGGCTGGTGGGAAAATCCCTGCCCGCGGACCGGATGCGCCCGTAACGCACACAGGTAGTGTACTTTAGAACATTTGGGCGGGTCAAGGGGCAATTGGACTTACGTAGAGACGGTACCTTTTATAGGATCATCACATTTGACAACTCGAGGCGCGTTAGTAGTCACTTAAGCAGATTCATTCAGTTTTTCTCAGAATCCCCGTACCAACATGCCACTTAATGACATCATAATATATAGTGGTCGCAATGCGTCCGTCAGTTTCACGTCGCTGCTGCACAAGGAGATTTAGGTCAAAGATGATTTCACATAGATACGGATATAGAAAACTACCTGTTTTGGGAGCGGCTGCACTCGTGCTGCCCTTGACTGCGCTCGTCATGACGCAGGCAAGCACCGCCCCGCAGAAACTGCAGTACAACAGGGATGTTCGCCCCATCCTCGCTGACAACTGTTTCGCATGTCATGGTCCCGACTCTGCCGCGCGCAAGGCTGGTTTGCGTTTGGATCGAGCCGTCGACTCCCTGGCGAACCGCAATGGGAAGTTGGCTATAGTCGCAGGCAAACCCGAATCAAGTGAAGTCATCCGGCGTGTAACCGGCAAAGGCGCAATTATGCCGCCTACTGGGCATGATGCGCTCAAACCTGCTCAGATTGCTATCCTACGGCGGTGGATTGCCGAGGGTGCTGTTTACGAAAAGCACTGGGCGTACATTCCGCCGGCAAAAGCGGCTCTCCCTGTCGTCAAAAACACGAAATGGGCGCGCAATCCGATTGATAGATTTATTCT
>CAISOI010000943.1 GCA_903886985.1 uncultured Chthonomonas sp. | reverse complement strand
ATAACCCAGCCTTCACAGCTTGCTTACAAAAGAACGGCGTGACACTGGGTGCCGGGACCAGACCAGATTTCACCGACCCAAAGGTGGCGGCAGCAATGGCCGCATGCCGATCCCTCGTTAGATGAACCTTCCATCGAGACCGGTCTTACAGCTCGGCAAGTGGTCGAGATTCGAAAGATTCCTGGCGCAGCAGGAACGGTGACCAATAATCTGGCGGCACTCGGAGTTGGCAGAATTGATGCTGTCGGACTTATTGGAGAAGATGGCCAAGGTTACGAACTTATGCAGGGGCTGAGCCAAACGGGAGTAGATGTCTCCGGGCTAATCCAACTTAAAGATCGCTTTACACCGACTTATATTAAGCCTATGGTGCGAGCCGCATCGGGAGAAGTCGAGCTGGAGCGAATAGATATCAAAAACCGCGCCGTTACCTCCAAAGAAGTGGAGCACCAACTTGCGGATGCGCTTTGGTCTCGGCTCCATCCCAATATGGCGCACGATCCTGTCAACGCCATAATCATAGCGGATCAAGTCTCCGAAAGAAATTGCGGTGTCATTACGGATCATATGCAGGCGGTGCTCGGCGATATGGCGACGAAGCAGCCGCAAGTTACATTTTTTGCGGACTCCCGTTTGCGAATCGGAGAGTTCTCAAGTGTCATCATTAAGCCCAACAAGTTTGAAGCCGCAAATGCGATTTCTAATTCACATGCCGGAGATGTCAGTTTGGACCAGGCTATGGCATTTGGTAGAGTTCTCGCCGCCCGAAATGGCAAAACCGTGTTTGTGACAGTTGGTGAAGATGGCATTCTCGCCTGCACGCCAACCACGGTATCGCATGTTCCGACTTTCCCAGCAGAGGGTCCGGTGGATATAGTGGGAGCGGGCGACAGCACTACAGCAGGAATAGTCTGTGCATTATGCGCGGGAGCCAGCCCTGCCGAAGCGGCATTCATCGGTAATCTCTGTGCAGCGGTTACAATCCATAAGCTTGGAACAACGGGGACGGCAACACCGTTAGAACTTAGATCCAAACTGGCGGCACATCTTACCGTTTGACATTGAGTTGGATACGGACTAAGTCCATTTGCGGCTCGACCCCGCGAAGGTTAGCGGAGAACGTCTCCTGGGTCACTGGATAGTCTTTTAAGGCTTCAGAAACCGACTCGTCCTCCAGTGTGCTCGCAGCCATCACCAAATCGGAACCTCTGCTCTCTCGCTGTAATCGAGCAGCAATATTCACGGTTTGGCCGAAATAGTCCAGAACTTCGTTGGCATTTACCGCAATGGCTGGCCCAAAGTGTAAGCCTAATTTAATTGCCAACCCGCCTTTCAGACTGTCGGCTTCTGACTGTATCTCCATTGCGGCGCGGACAGCATGGGCAGGGTCGACAAAACATGCCATGACCGCGTCGCCGATAGTCTTTACGATTGCACCTCCATTTCGCGCGATAATCTTCTGCATCAAATCGAAATGTTCGCGTACTACGTGGTAGGAAGGGGCATCTCCCTGATCCCGATAGAGTGCCGTCGAGCCTTTTAAGTCGCTGAAAAGCAGACACACATGACGCACCGCCATCTCAGTACCGGGGGACAATACTTCCGAACCAAATTGGTCCCGAAACGCCTGCATTGCGGACACTTCCGCGGCTGTGACTGCCTTTGCAATCCACTCAGGAATTTCCAGCCGCAACACAATCACTTCATCGGTACCGTTATCAAAAATCCATTCAGCTTCGTTCGCAACCGACTCACTACCAAGCAGTTTCAGTGCACCTCCTGGATTGCCGGGCAATATTTCAAGCTGTACCTGCGTTGCCACACCGCGAAAGTCTGACACAACGATGTCGGCGGAGTTTTTTACCTGCAGCGATCTCAGTTGGTACCTTCCGCTCGGAAGAGATACATTCACTGTCCGATGTTCTTTTGGTTGGATTACCCATTGAGCCAATATGTGGGGAGACAGCCCCGGACCTCCAACGCAGTAGGTAATATCTGAGACATTACGAATGCTCTTCGCAACCTGGAAAAAAACTTCTACTGATCTGTCAAAATCGGCATTAAATGGAATATTACAAGTTTTGCAATGTACTGTGTTCGTTATCTCGGAGAGCTTTCCCTTAATCTCTTTCGCTCCGCGGCACTCGGGGCAGAGAACGCGCCACCTGAGGTCAAGTATTCCATGACGTGCCGCACGCAGGCACGTTTCTAACACCTCTTTTCGAGCGTATCCCCATCGGTCGGCAAGCTCATAGGGTCGAATTGCAATGGTATCCTCGGGAGGAGCAAAAACAAGGTACTCCTTTAACCGCTGGATGATTTCGGCATATTCGGTGTCAACGAGTAATTTATCACAGATTTGGTTGAGGCGATCGTGAGTCACTGGTGGCTTCTTGGAGTGCTTGGGGTAAGGATTGTCAGATTTACCGGATAACACAAGATCAAACTGCCGGGCTGTTTTTATAAAATCACCACAGGACTTAAAGGCAATTGCCTGACAAATTGGAATTGAAATTGCGTTGGCAGCATCAATCTCTGCCCAAACTTCTACGAGGGTGCCGCCAATATTAGGTCGAAGACGAACTCCGCCGCGAATTTCGGTGAAGGGTGCCTTTTGGAAGGTTCGGCGTACTGTATGGAACTTCGAAACTACCCACTCGAACGGATGCTCTCGGTATTTCACCCGAAACCCGGCAATCTCCATCGTTGCCCATGCTTCCGTTCCGCCGGCTTTGCGCGGATCAAAATGGAAAGAGATGGGCGGAATGCCCATCTCCCGATTTAGTTTATCTGTTTGAGCCACCAACTCCCACACCGCTTCTGGCGGAGCGGTGAATTGGATTTGGTTGTCATGGCGTATCGTGGTCATGCCACAGATTGCTCTCTATGGTTTCCCAGCATTAGAGCGATCATTATTTTTAGGCTCTTTCATCCAATCCACTTTAAGCACTGGATGTAATTGAATCCCGTTACCTACTGGCTGCCCCTGCATGTTCTTCGACCATCCGAAGAAGCCAACTCCTGTCAACTTTGCATAGATGCTCACTGGCTTAACAATGGCTTCGGGCTTTAATTTGTCAGTTGCCTTTTTGCGAACCTTGACCATATCCTTCTGAAATCGACTAACACTGGACACAAATTCAGGGTCCGGATTTGGCATTTCCACATACATGGTCTTGCCAGATTTGCCCTCAATCTTAACCCGATAATCCCCATCGGGCATGTGTCGACATTCCACAATTTTGGCCTCTACAACATAGACTGTAGTCTCGACCGGCTTCGCACGCAAATTTTGGTACTTTGGATCGCCTTTGCCATCCGACATATCTGCCGGACGCTGCATTGCCAGCAACTCCTCGACAGTGACCTTGATCGCTCTTGTATCAATCTCTGACGCGCCCGGATCGATTGCAGTCTTCACTGCCCACCGGTCTTTCTCACGCTTGATCGTCTGCTGGGGATTCTCCTTTCCAGTTTGAGCCGTCGCTGAAGGGAGGGTACCCAAGAGGACAAACCCAACCAAAACTCCCGCAAAGGTTCCAGTCACTAGTCTTGATTTTCTAACCATTCATAATCTCCGCACTATTTTCGAGACGGTCGGGGCGCAAGAGGTTCACGCATCTCCGGCTCATCGGTCAGTCTGTCTACCGCACCAGCAACTACCATACTAACTGCATCTGCGAGCTGCTCAGCGGTTATTGGTTGATTGCCGGGAGTTGCTAATATGCATTTACCAAAAATCATGTGATGCTTGGAAAGATAAGTGAGTGCTGGCAGTGCTGGATCACTTGCTGCGACAGATTTCAGATCTATTGGAGGAATAAGAGCCGTAGAATTCCCAAATCGTTTGGTGCCAGGATTTGGACGTTTTTCCATGAATAGCTTGCCAACACGATCCAGTACAGCCGCCAACTGGTATCGGTTTATCTCTTGAGGGCCAGAAGATTTTCCAGCGAGTTGGGTGCTAAGTGCCTTTGGTGAGCTCTTTGGCCACTTGCCAGCCTCGAGAGCATTGCCGAATGCGGCAAGTGCTATTGCCAATTCCCGTCGGCTCACTTTTGCAGAACCGTCAAACTTGCCATTTTTCAGCGGCAGTATACCCGTAGAGACGGTACACGACACCGCCTTGAATGCCCAGTGATTGCGAGCAACATCCGGGATCTTTGTGTCTGCGATGGACGTCACGCAAACCGACGACAAAAGGCTCAGGGTTAGGCATAGATTTTGGATTGCAGATTTAGTTCTCATGTTTAACTAAGCTTTCCCGAGTGAGACCCATACACTTAAGAAGAAATAATCTGACCCGGCCCCGACTTTCTAATTGCGTGCATATACTCCAAAGCACGACCCGTGCCGATCGCGACACAGGACAACGGGTCCTCCGCCACATAAACATTAATGTCCGTAGCTGCCGACAGAAGTTTATCCAGTCCCCGCAACAAAGCGCCGCCACCAGTCAGCCAGATACCTCGTTCGATGATATCGGATGAAAGTTCCGGAGGTGTCTGCTCCAAAACCGATTTTACTTTGTCAACAATTTGGGTCACTGGTTCAGTCAATGCCGTCAAAATGTCAGTTGAAGTGATGGAAACTGTGCGCGGAAGACCGGCAACAAGGTCTCGACCACGTATATCCATCTTTAACTCTGTCTCCAACGGGTAGGCAGATCCCACTTTGATCTTAATCTCTTCAGCAGTTCGGTCGCCAATCATCAGGTTGTGTTCATTCTTGATATGTCGAATGATCACTTCGTCCATTTTGTTTCCGCCGATCCTCAGACTGCGGGAGATCACGATACCATCCAGACTTATGACTGCAATATCAGAGGTTCCTCCACCAATATCCACAACCATATTGCCGCCCGGATTGGTGATTGGAAGACCTGCTCCAATCGCCGCAGCCATAGGTTCTTCTATGGTATAAGCCTCACCTGCACCAGCCTCTTTTGCCGCCTGAATAACAGCGCGTCGTTCAACACTGGTGACACCGCTTGGCACACAAATGAGCACTCTTGGTTTGAAGAATCGTTTTCGTCCCACGACTTTTCTGATGAGCGCTTCCAGCATACGATACGTTGTGCTGTAGTCTGCAATCACTCCATCAGACATAGGTCTGATGGCCACGATGTTACCTGGAGTTCGCCCAAGCATAAGCCGGGCTTCTTCGCCGACTGCAAGCACACGCTTCGTTGTCGAATCGATTGCGACTACCGAGGGCTCACGCAGTACGATTCCACTACCGCGCACAAATACCAAAATATTTGACGTTCCGAGGTAGATCCCAATCTCTGGAGTTAGAGAGAACAAACTCTCATCCCTCCGATTTCTTCTTCGCTATCTCGCCAAATCTTGGCGCCGAGGGATCGAAGTCGTTCCACCACATTTTCATAACCGCGGTCAATGTGCTCAATGTTCTCGATGACAGTTTCACCTTCTGCAACTAATCCGGCACACAGTAGCGCTGCACCTGCGCGCAGGTCCGTTGCGGCAACGTTTGTTCCGGTTAGTCGCTCAACGCCCGTAATAATTGTTGTGCGATCTTCCGAGCGAATATCAGCACCCATTCTATTCAACTCATTTACGTATCCAAATCGGCTCTCATAAATGGTCTCCTTGATAACGGATGCCCCTTCACCCACACTCAATAGCGATGCAAAAGGCTGCTGAAGGTCGGTAGGAAAACCGGGGTAGGGCATAGTCTTTATATCCGTGCCTTTGGCAGGAGCATCAGCAATTACATGGATAGCGTCCGTAAGCTCTCTTACCGTGATGCCCGCCTCTTTCAACTTGTTGATGCAGGGGCGCAGATGTTCCAATTGGACATCCTCTATCAGAACATCTCCCATTGTAATTGCTGTAGCGATTGCAAAAGTGCCTGCTTCGATGCGATCAGGAATAACGGTATATTCCCCGCCATGCATTCTGTCGACGCCATGAATGGTAATGGTTGTGGTTCCGTGACCGACGATATTTGCGCCCATCGTATTGAGGAATTTCGCAAGATCGACAACTTCAGGCTCAATCGCTGCATTTTCAATGGTGGTCGTACCTTCTGCAAGTGCGGCGGCTGTCATAAGATGTTCAGAAGCGCCTGGGCTTTGGATATCAAAATAGAGACTTGCACCCTTTAGTCGACCTGCTTCGGCAGTGAATATGCCGTGTTCCAGATGAATGGTAGCGCCAAGTTGCTTCAAACCGTCAATGTGAAAATTGACTGGTCGAGCACCAATGTTGCAGCCACCCGGAGCTGGCACGCGCGCCTTGCCAAATCGGGTTACCAGCGGACCTAAAACGTGGAATGATGCCCGCATTTTCCGCACCAACTCATAGGGTGCTTCTAACCAAAGAACAGTGCTTGAATCGATTTCTACATCGTTCGCGCCAACCCACTTTGCTTTGGCTCCCAAGGAATTGAGGATATCCACCATAGTCTGAGTATCAGTTATGCGCGGAACATTGTGAAGTGTAACAACTCCGTCTACAAGAAGTGAAGCCGCCATAATAACTACAGCAGAATTCTTACTCCCACTTGCCCGTATCTTACCGGTGAGTCTGTGCCCACCTTGAATAGTGATTTTGTCCAACGGACTTCCTTATAATAAAGCGAATCTGGCAACAATTTGCAGTTCGCAAGACAGTATAATAGCAATCGGAGTATACATGAATTTTGAGCGTGCTGTCAACGTGAATGCACCGGCTCCGTGGTCCATTGCCCAACCATCAAGACGCACTGAATCGAACAAAATGTTTGGAGATTGATATGAGAAAATTGCCCGGCACCAACAAACGAACTGCCCTGCTTATAGTCGTATGCATTAGCATCCTCGCGGGTGCATGGGCACAGGGCAGGAAGAACGCAGAAACAATTGAAGGACAGGTCAAAAAAGCCTGTTTCCACTATTACGTCGGGCTGATTTTCGGTCAAGTTGACGAATATCTGAAGGGCGTGAAGCCACCGTTGCTTGTCGTTCGAGATGGACAAAGTACATCAAAGGATGAGAAATCGCTCCGATCGATGCTCTTTCCCATGAGCGAAAAGATGAAAAACTCCGGACTGACCGATACGGACAAGGCTACCATTCTCAAGAACATGCTCTCCACTTTTGACGAAGCCGATGTGCAGTTTATTGGCGCGGATACAGCTGCACTCACATTCTTGATCAAGCATGATCAAAAATCAAACGCTGACAGCCTATGCACACTTGTTGTCCACAGAGTGGATGCTGCCACCGGTTTGTGGAAAGTAATTGAGGAGATTACAGACAGCAAGCCAGTCCCACCAGATTATATGAAGTAATGGTCATTTCCGATTCGAGGGATCACGTGTTGTTGGCGACAAGAACAACAGTATCCTTGTAACCGTGATTCATTCGTAATCGTCCAATCAACGCAGACAACTCAAGGTCGCGGTCTAATTCACAACGTTACTGGCATGGATCCCTCAATCAACTTGTGGACGAAATGGATTACGAGTCATGTTCCAAAAGTCAGGTAAGTATGTTATCAGCCTCTTACTCATTTTTGCCGCACTGATGTTTGGTTTCTTTGCGGGAACACGCATGAAAGAACCAAAGGCCGTTAGCAATCAGAAACCGGGGCGCAGGAAGGTCAATCTCTATATAAATATACTGAATTTTAAGAGTGGTATCGATAAGTCCGACTTAACGATGCGCGGTGGTGGTGGTGGTGGTAAAATTTCATACTCCAGCAATACTGCGGGCCAGTTTTTAGCCTCGAGCAAGTTCCCTAAGCCTCCGTTTCCCACGCCGACCGAATACAACGATTTGGAAAGTGAAATCAAAGCGGAACTTGCAAAGTCTGGGAGAGATGTGGTCCCCTTCTCCAAGGACATGACGAATACGAATACCACGCCTAGTTTTATCGTTTCTACAAAGCTATCGATAGTGAAAGACACTTGCGTTCTGTATTTAAGTGTCCACTCCCCCGAAGGCACATACGAGTATTTCGGAGCGAGAAAGAAGTCGGACTCGAAGCGCTGGATGCATGACGCAATCATGGCAACTCTGCACAAAGTCCTCTACCAGTTCTGATTTAATTTGAGAGTGTGGGTCAACTTGGTTAGAGGTAAGACCGAATATTTACTCAAACCGATTCAATCGCATGAGTGTCAAATCAATCTCAGGTTCTTCCTGTAACACTATTTGCGAGACTAACTTGCCGGTAATCGGACCAAGGCTGATCCCCATCATCGAATGACCTGTAGCAATGGTTAGATTTTTTAATTGCGCCGGACGACCAAGATAGGGCAAACCGTCCGGAGAACAGGGCCGCAATCCACTCCAGACAGGGGCACCTATGAAGTCAGCCGCAGAAAAGTCGGGCAGATAATCTGGGATCGACTTCATAATTCCGTTCACGCGAGATTGGTTTACCGAGAGATCGTTACCAGTTACCTCCATCGTGCCGCCAAATCGAAGTGTATTTCCCATCGGCGTAACCGCTACGCGGGCTTCTACTAAGATCGAGCAGATTTCCGGCTTTTTGGCTGGGTTCGTAAGAGTCATACTGTAGCCCTTACCGGCCTGCATCAAGAGCTCAATGCCAAGTGATTCAACGAGATCGGGAGACCACGAACCTCCAGCGGCGACAAACTCGTCTGCCTCAAAACT
>CAISOI010000942.1 GCA_903886985.1 uncultured Chthonomonas sp. | reverse complement strand
GGTTCGTTCGATGGGAACAAGTTTGTTCCTGAACAGACCTCGCCGCTGCGTGTTGAGTACGGCGGAAACTCATATGCCGTGCAGACTTACAGCGATCTTCCCGGCAAAAGCGGTAGGCGTATTCAAATTGCTTGGATGAATGGTGGAAACTACCCTTGGATGCCTTTTAATCAACAGATGAGTATTCCTACTGAATTGGTGCTGAAAAACAGTGCCGATGGACTACGATTGTTCAAGTCGCCCGTTTCAGAAATTTCAAAGCTCAGGGTGAAGTCTGAAACCGCAGTCAATGTTACAATTGATTCCGTTCCGACCGCACCGGCAAAGATCGAATCCGACCTTCTGGAAGTAGATGCAATCATTGAATTAAAGGGGGCAAAGTCAGTCTCAATTGTAGTTCGGGGTCAGGAAATACTATATGATGCGGTTAACGGGAAGCTCAGCACATTGGGTCACGAAGCCCCCATGAAGCCTGCTAACGGATTTGTCAATTTGCACATTTTGCTGGATCGTACATCACTGGAAGTATTTGGCAATGACGGCCAAGTCGCGTTAACCACCTGTTTCTTGCCGGTGGGCATTGTTGCCGCACCTGCGATATCAACGACAGGTGGTTCTGCCGTCCTCTCTCGATGGTCGGTCCATCAGCTTAAATCCGCTTGGTGACTCCGTAGTCGAACAATGGGTTCAGACCAACAGAAGTGACTCTGTTGGTCTGAACTATGCGATCTATTTCTTACCGAGATGATCTTGTATCCAATCCGCCAGGATCGGAAGGTCATTCTCTATTCCAGCCCAACCATGCCCCTTACCCGGACGTACAATCAACTTGTGATCGACATGTAGCTCCTCGAGTTTTGCCATGACTAATTCAGATTGTTGGATAGGCACTAAAGTGTCCGCATTTCCATGAATAATGAGTACCGGTCCTGTCTCCGTCGAGAGCCCGTAGATTGGTGATAGACTTTTGCCAATCTTAATCTTGTCCTCAGTAGTCGATCCTGCCGGAATAGCGAATACAGGGTAGTAACTCTTTAGTGTGGGTATTTCGAATGCACTGTCGCCCATTTTTCCATAATTCAAGAAGTCGGTTGGAGGGTAGAAAATAGCAGTGCAGGCAACTTTGCTGGAAGCACGGTCTACAGGGTCTTTAGCATTGGGATCCCCAGCACTGCCATAAGCAGCCATAAACAGAGACAGGTGACCACCTGCGCTGCCACCACATACTGCCAATTTATCAGGATCCACACCATATTCAGCAGCATGAGTTCGGATGTATCGTACTGCTCTATTGATGTCTTGAACGATTTCTGGCAACGTGAATCTCGGGTTACTTCCGTGGACGACCTCAAATACCGTCTGCCCTCGATCGGTATATGGTTTTGCAGTGGGAGCACTAATGTTGTTGTGGTTAGATACCCATCCACCACTTACCATCCATATCACACCGATTCCATTTGGCTTTTCTGGTTTAAATACATCCATGGTGAGTGCGCATCCGAGCTTATGCCCATAAACAACATCAACCAGATGGTTTTTGTCTTGTGCCGTTGCATTTATGGCACAACACAAGAGTCCTAGGCCCAGCAGTGACGACCATTTGCGAATGAAACTCATAAATATCTCCTTAGAAAATTTTTTGTATACGTTCCTAAAATGTAACTGTGCCGCCAGTAGTGCCAAGTGTTAAACCAAGTAGTTCCAAAGAACAGCGTTTAGGTTTAAACTTGGATTCGAATATGTAGACTTGTGTGACTTTACTAATAGATACAATTCTTGATGAATTGCTTTCTGGTTGAACATTCACTTTGAATTTTAGTCGAAACGGTTTAGATGTACCCGATTGACTGATCAAGAGGGTGGTTCTGAATTTGTTCTCTACTTGCTCAACCTTTGCAGATTCTATTTGAATGTGTGGGAATATTGCTCCATCGATCCATTGAGCCCAGAACCACTCCAATTTCTCTCCAGATACATGTTCCATACAAGGTAGGATGTCTTTCCAACGTGTGTCTTTGCCAATTCTGGATTTGAGTAGATAAGCAAGTCCTTTTAGGACTTTGTCCTGCCCGATTTCGTATTCCAACATTTTCATGACATAAGCACCCCGCGTGTATGAGGAACCTCCGTCCCCCCATTCGAAATACATTTTCGATAGTGGTTTGTGAAACCGTATTGTTGAAAGTCCTTGCTGCAGAACTCGGTCGGAGTTGTTTTTGAAAAGGACAGAATCTAAGTAGTCCGCAAGTCCTTCATTCCAGCTGTCATAAATGTACGTACAAGCACCAACTCCTCCAAAGTAGGTATGTGCCATTTCATGTGTGGCAAAATGGTAACCGCTAGCAGGTTCAAGAGTATAGCTGTAGCTCTCAATACCATAGTGATCGTTTCCTTGAAATATGTCGTATCCGGAATAGGGCCATGGGGCGAGTTTCTGAGTGTAATAAGTATAAGCAGCGACAATTTCAGCCACGACCTTCTCTCCGGCAGCACGATCAATGGG
>CAISOI010000941.1 GCA_903886985.1 uncultured Chthonomonas sp. | reverse complement strand
TCCGCCCATCTTACGCATATCCTGTTCGTGGTGCATAGCGTGAATTACAGAGCCAGCACCCAAGAAGAGCAACGCCTTAAAGAAGGCGTGTGTCACCACGTGGAATATTCCAGCCGCAAATGCCCCTACTCCACAAGCCAAGAACATATAGCCTAACTGGGATACCGTTGAGTAGGCAAGCACCTTCTTAATGTCATTCTGCGTCAGCGCTATCGACGCCGCAAAAATCGCAGTGAACAATCCGATGCAGGCAATTAAGGTCATTGCTGTGGAGGACAGGACAATGATTGGTGAAACACGTGTCAACATCACTACGCCTGCGGTCACCATAGTTGCTGCGTGAATCAAAGCAGAAACCGGCGTTGGTCCAGCCATAGCATCCGGCAACCAAACGTAAAGTGGAAATTGAGCAGACTTACCGCACGCTCCAATGAACAATGAGATCGCAATAACAGTTGCGAGGCTGCCTTCGAGCGGGAGACCACCACTTATTATGCCTTTGCGAGCAAGGTCCAGAAAACCCGCGCCGTCAGGAGAATAGTATGTCAGTGTTTTGAAGGCACCGAATACTGCCATTATC
Source organism: uncultured Chthonomonas sp. (assembly GCA_903886985.1). Classification (GTDB taxonomy): domain Bacteria; phylum Armatimonadota; class Chthonomonadetes; order Chthonomonadales; family CAJBBX01; genus CAISOI01. The sequence continues at coordinate 1,751 of CAISOI010000941.1, read as the reverse complement.
CCCAGCGCAAAACCAACGTCGCCAATTCGGTTAACAATAAACGCTTTGTTACCTGCTTTCGAGTTCTCCATATCGGTAAACCAAAAGGAGATAAGCAGGTAGGAACAGAGTCCAACTCCTTCCCATCCTACAAACATGAGTAAGAAATTACCACCTAGGACCAACATCAGCATAAAGAAGATGAACAGGTTCAGGTACGTAAAAAACCGAGGATAATCTTTGTCTTCCGCCATATAGCCCATGGCATATAGGTGGATCAATCCACCGATGCCAGTGACAATCAGACACATGAGCATTGACAGCGGATCAATTAACGCAACGAAGTCAACTTTGAAAACACCTATGTGGATCCAAGGCACAATTTGAGAGCCAGGCAATAGGCTTGCTAATGCACGCCGTTCGCCCCCAGCACCCTGTAGACTCATCAGAACCAACACGCTCACCGCGAATGACGCAAAGACAGCCACCGTTGCAAGAGCACCAGAGGTGGGCTTTCCGATCTTCTTCCCAAAGAAAGCGTTGATCATAAAGCCAATTAGCGGAATGGCCGGAATGAGCCAGACTAAATTTGCCGAACCGAGTTCGTGCATTAAAACATACTCCAGAAAACTCCTGAAACCCAGGAGTTAGAACTTCATTAGATTAACTTCGTCCATGTCAATAGTCTCTTTAGTACGGAATATCGCAACGATAATTCCAAGACCAATCGCAACTTCTGCGGCAGCCACTGCCATGACGAAAACAACATACATCTGACCAGCAACTTGACCAAAATGTCTTCCAAGCGCAATGAACGAAAGATTCACTGCGTTTAGCATCAACTCAATGCACATAAAGATGACAATCGGATTGCGCTTTATTAACACACCCGTTACGCCAATTGTGAAAAGAATGGCCGAAAGTATAAGATAGTTTGCGGTTGGAACTGCTAACATTTCTAGATCCTCCGCTTCGCCAAAACAATCGCTCCAACTACAGCAACCAGCAGGAGAAACGATGTTACTTCAAAAGGAAATAGCCACGGCAATTGAGGATTGTATAGTGCTAAGCCAATACTCTCGATAGTGCCGCCATCCACCAAAAATTTCTTCGTTACCTGTTCTGCTGGAAGTCCGGTAGAGATTGCCCCAGCCCCTGACAACAGAACAAGAAAAGCTCCTGCGGCTGCAACTGCTATTAGAGAATGCATACCGCCCTTTTCCTTTAGAGCATTGGGAGCTCCAAGGTTGAGAAGCATAATAACAAACAAGAATAACACCATTATTGCGCCGGCATAGACAATTACCTGAACAACCGCAATGAACTGCGCCGAAAGGCTCAAGTACATAATTGCAAGTAAGATCATGTTAAGGACGAGGCAGAGCGCACTGCGTACCGGGTTACGATTAGCCACGACAAACACTGCAGACAAAATCATTAGGGACGCCAATATCCAGAATAGCAAGGTGGACATTATCTCGGCCCTCCTATACCTGGACCGGCGGGTCCTCCCGGTTCTGCTTGAACTACCACTTTCGCCGGCTCCGTCTTGATCGTGTCAATAACTGCAACTACGAACAATACTGCAATTGCAGTCGGAAGCAGACGCTTCCAGCCTAAGTTCATCAAAGCATCATAGCGTAAACGTGGCAGAGATCCACGGAGCCAAACGTAGATTAAGATAAACACTGTCATCTTACCGAGGAACCATACTGCACTCGGAATAAACGAAAGTTGATCAATAACTGGCAGCCAACCGCCAAACCACATCG
>CAISOI010000940.1 GCA_903886985.1 uncultured Chthonomonas sp. | reverse complement strand
GCACCAGCTTCATCACGCGCATAAAAATCTCCTGATTTCTTGCCGTTGGTTCCGGGAATTCCCTGACCAGCAATTCGTATCTTCTGACCGCTTTGAATGCCTTTGGGTACCTGCAGCGTTTTCGGACCATTCAGTGTCTTCACTTCGGTTTCGCCACCGAGTGCCGCAACGGTGTAGGGAATTGCAACGTCTGCAAATAAGTCATCCCCTTTGCGTTCGAAATCTGTATGGGATCGAATTCGAATGAGCAAATAGAGATCTCCGCGAGTTCCGCTTGCGCCGGCAGCTCCCTGCCCATTCAACCTTAACCGCTGTCCCTCTTGAATTCCTGCGGGTATTGTCACCTCCGGGTTTCGCGGAGAGGCAATTCGACCATGCCCTCGACAATCCGAACATGCACCTCCCAGAGTATATGCCCCCGAAGCGTTGCGAAGCTGACCGGAACCACCACATTTTGTACAGACATCCTCGACGGAGAGGTTTACTCGTTTGCGGGTGCCGTTGATGGCTTCCTCGAGAGTTAAGTCCAATCCAAATTCGACATCTTCCCCTTTCGAAGCAGCCTTGTCAGTTCGTGTTTTCCAGCCCCCGAAAAGACTCTCAAACATATCGTGGAGCGCACCGTCATCCGTAAAATCCGTGTTGAAGTTTGTGTTAGAAGTTTTTGGACCGTGTCCGCCAAATCCCCAGTTCCCAGTATTGACCGTAGGGCCCGCACCTTGATTTTGACTGACTGCACGCCATTGGTCCCCGAAACGGTCATATTGCGATCGTTTGTGAGGATCACTCAACACTTCGTTTGCTTCGCTGATCTCTTTAAATTTCGCCTCAGCTGCTGCGTCTCCGGGATTGACGTCGGGGTGATATTTGCGGGCCAACTTTCGGTACGCAGCTTTGATTTCCTTCTCGTCAGCGGTCTTGCTAACTCCAAGAATCTTATAATAGTCTTTGTAACTAGGCTGCGCCACTACGGTTGTCCTTTATGGTATTTCGGATAGTTCTAAAAAAGTTATCGCTCCCTCCCACAATTTGAGAGGGAGCGAATAGTCTCCTGCTTTTAACGGGCGCTTATTTGAATTCAGCGTCGATTACGTCTTCATTGTGACCAGCGTGTGGCTGATCTCCAGCGTGATGATCGCCGTGATCTGCTCCCTTGAACTCGTCGCCGGGAGGCGTACCACCTGCATCCCCTGCTGCTTGCTGATATGCCAATTCTGAGAGCTTATAGGCTGCTTGCTGCAATTCCTCGGTCTTGGTCTTAATATCTTCCAGATCGCCGCCCGAAAGAGCAGTTCGCAAAGTACCAATCGCTGTTTCGATTGCCAATTTATGATCGGCAGGTACCTTCTCTCTCAGTTCTTTCAGTTGCTTCTCTGTTTGATAGATTAATTGGTCGCCACGGTTTTTGGTTTCAGCCGCTTCACGGACCTTTCGGTCTTCGTCCGCGTGTTGCGCCGCTTCATTCACCATTCGGTTGATATCGTCTTTGTTCAAGTTACTCGAACCAGTAATGGTGATCCGTTGCTCTTTACCCGTTGCCTTGTCCTGTGCGGATACGCTCAAAATGCCGTTTGCATCGATATCGAATGTAACCACAATTTGTGGTACACCGCGCGGTGCTGGCGGCAGACCCGTCAATTCAAAATTTCCGAGTAATTTGTTCGCTGCAGCCACTTCACGCTCGCCCTGATAGACCTTGACATGCACAGAGGTCTGACTATCTTCGGCTGTCGAGAAGGTTTCACTCTTCTTGGTCGGAACCGTCGTATTGCGATCGATAAGCTTGGTCATTACGCCGCCGAGAGTTTCGATACCCAGAGAAAGCGGCGTGACATCAAGTAGGACGACGTCCTTAACTTCTCCACCCAAAACTCCAGCCTGAATACAAGCCCCAATTGCAACAACCTCATCTGGATTGACGCTCTTGTTTGGCTCTTTACCGCCACCCAATCGCTTGACCAATTCTTGAATCATCGGCATTCGGGTGGACCCGCCAACCAGCACAATCTCATCAATTTGGCTGGCAGTGATCTTCGCATCCGTAATTGCTTGATTAAACGGCTTTACGCATCGATCAGCAAGATCGTGAGTCAACTCTTCAAACTTTGCACGGGTAAGGTCGATATCTAAGTGAACTGGTCCTTCAGGCGTCGCCGAGATAAACGGCAGATTGATGTTTGTTGTGACAACATTTGATAGCTCAATCTTCGCTTTTTCCGCAGCGTCCCGAAGTCGTTGAAGTGCCTGTTTGTCCTTCGTTAAATCGATACTGTGTTGTTTCTTAAACTCGGCCGCTAGAAATTCTGTGACTCTATGATCCCAGTCGTCTCCACCGAGACTGGTATCTCCGGAGGTCGACTTGACTTCGAAAACACCTTCACCGACATCGAGAATCGAAACGTCAAACGTTCCGCCACCGAGGTCAAAGACAAGGATGGTTTCGTTCTTCTTTTTATCAAGACCATACGCAAGTGCAGCGGCAGTAGGTTCATTGATGATTCTCAGAACTTTGAGGCCGGCAATTTCACCAGCGTTTTTGGTTGCCTGGCGTTGCGCGTCATTAAAATATGCTGGCACAGTGATTACGGCCGAATCCACTGTCATACCTAAATAGGACTCTGCATCCGCTTTGAGCTTTTGCAGTATCATGGCTGAAATCTCTTCTGGAGAATAATTTTTGCCGTCGACAGTTACCTTGTCGTTTGTACCAATCCTACGTTTGATCGAAATAAACGTACGATCCGGATTCACAACCGACTGTCGTTTTGCGCCAGCACCAACTAGTCGTTCCCCATTCTTATTGAATCCTACAACGGAGGGCGTAATACGGCTACCTTCCGAATTTGCTATAACAGTCGGTTCGCCACCCTCAAGCACTGCTACGACTGAGTTTGTTGTTCCAAGGTCGATACCTACGGTCTTTCCCATTAAATCCCTCCACTGTTGCTAAATAAACGAGTTACTTCTGCGTCAAATCATCTTGAAATAGGTGCGTCAAACACTCATTGAGTTAGTCTTTCCATATTATTCCACTTGAGTGGGTTAGTGTCAAGTATTTTTACGTTTCTATTCCGAATTTCGTTTCGGAAATCATAAGAGAAATCCGTTAATACGTCGAAGACCTTCCAAATCGTAGGTTGCCCAGGGATATCGCTAAATGGGTTCATAGCTTACGAAGGGTTCTCTGTCCTTCAGCACCGATACAAAGATCGGGTACCAGTGCGCTCGATTTCGAAGGAGGGAAGTCCAGCTAATAGTAGATTGATTGGTTTGTCTACGTGTCACAATGAATTTATAAACGTTAACCGACTTAACGCTCCTTCAAGGACTATCAGAACCATGGCTGAAACTCTCTATATTATCGACGCCTTCGCTCAAATTTTCAGAGCTTATTACGCGATTCGTGGCGGAATGAACAGTCCCGTCACCAGTGAACCAACACAGGCGACCTTCGGTGTTACCGCCATGCTGATCAAGCTCTTCAGAGAGATGAAGCCGCACTACGTGATCGTCGCTTCAGATGCACCGGGTCCCACCTTTCGCGACGAGATATTCGCCGATTACAAGGCTACACGGTCTCCAACTCCAGATGATCTGATCTCCCAGATTTCGCGGATATTTGAAGTCTTTGACTATTTCGGTATCCCGACGATATCTCGTAGTGGACTTGAGGCAGACGATGTCATCGCCTCGGTTGTGGAGCGAATCGTGCGGGATCATCCAGATGTTGAGATCCGAATTGTCTCTAAAGATAAGGACCTAGAACAGCTGTTGGGACCACGTGTCCGAATGTACGACATTCATAACGAAACTATTATTGATGAAGCGGCACTCTTTGAAAACAAAGGGATCACACCCCAGCAGGTAACCGATTATCTGGCGATGGTGGGAGACACCGCAGATAATGTCCCAGGAGTCGAAGGAATTGGCCCTAAAACGGCCGCGGAACTTCTAAAGTCTTACGGCACTATTGAGGGGATATACGAACACATCAATGAAATAAAGGGGAAAAGACGGGAGAACTTGGAAAAAGCGATTCCAACTTTGCCTCTCTCTCGGACCCTAGTTACACTTAAGCGTGACGAGGACTTCCTATTCACCATGGACGAGGCACGTGTCTCTCCGCCGGACATGCCAAAGCTACTCAATCTGTTCCAACAATTGGGTTTCAATCGGTTTCAAGAAGATATTAAGAAACTCCATGGAAATATGGTGATCGAGGCACAACCATTGCAACCGGCAGGTCCGGCGCAGGCAAGTCTGTTTGATGGATTTGACAATGAGCAGGAGGAAGTAGTTTTATCGGAAGCTGATCCAAATAATTATCGAGCCATTACATCTGCGGATGCACTCAACGAGTTAGTCTCCACTCTAGAAAAGCAGAGCATAGTCAGCATTGACACCGAGACTACCGGATTGGGTAGCGACGCACACCTTGTTGGGATATGCCTTTCGTGGGAAGTCGGGTCGGGCGTGTATATTCCAGTTCGGTCCCCCAAACAAGATGAACACCTCGACGAGGCTGAAGTGATTGCTGCGTTAAGGCCATTTCTTGAAGATTACGCGATCAAAAAGTGTGGCCACAACCTTAAATTTGATGTTGGGGTACTGCTGAGATCTGGAATTTCGCTTAACGGAGCAGAATTCGATTCCATGTTGGCCATGGCGCTCATAGACCCGGCTCAAGGAAATGCCAAATTAGATACGCTCTCCGAAAAATTCCTTCGACACAAAATGATCGGTATCAACGCCTTGATTGGGGATGGTCCTACGCAAAAATCGATGGCGGATGTTCCCCTAGATGTGATCACGACATATGGTGCTGAAGACGCGGATATTTCCCTTAGACTACGGGAGAAACTGCTTCCCACGCTGAATGAAATGGGCATGGCAGATTTGTTGCAGACCGTCGAAGGTCCACTTTCGGCAGTGCTGGCAGAGATGGAATTCAACGGCATCTATTGCGATCCCGAAGAACTCTTAAAACAAGGGAGAGAACTCGGTATTCGCGTGGATGATTTGCGCGTGCAAATACGAGAAGCCGCAGGAATTGAGTTTGATGTTAACTCTCCCAAACAGCTTGCGGAAGTACTCTTTGATAAGCTGGGATTGAAAGCTGGCAAGAAGACCAAAACCGGTCGCTCTACTGATGTGGAAGTGTTGGAAAAGCTTGCATCAGAAGAAGATAAAACTATTCCTCATACAGCGGTACCGCGTCTCATCCTCGAATTCAGGCAGCTGAACAAATTGATTACGACCTACCTTGGGAACCTACGAGAATCCATTGACAAGCGTGATCATCGCATTCATACCACTTTCCATCAGCTGGTAACAGCTACAGGCAGGCTAGCCAGTAATGGCCCCAATCTTCAGAACATTCCTGTAAGGTCGGATGTTGGCCGCCAAATCCGCAAGGCGTTTAAAGCTCCAGAGGGTAAAGTCCTCATCAGCGCGGACTATTCGCAGATCGAGTTACGAATCCTTGCGCACCTATCGGGGGACCCCGGATTAATTCGTGCCTTCCAAGAAGGACAGGATATTCACACAGCAGTGGCTGCGCAAGTCTTCCACGTTCCACCACAGGAAGTTACCAAAGTGCAGCGCAGCAATGCGAAAACGATAAACTTTGGAATTATCTATGGGGTCACTCCGTTTGGACTTTCGCGCAGGATTGAAGGTATGGATGTCCCTACAGCAACGAAATTGATTCATGATTACAAAGAGAGATTTCCTGGCATAACTACATTTCTTCACGAATGCGTCGAGAAGGCAGTTTCACAAGGTTACGTCACTACCATGCTTGGACGCCGCCGAGCAATTCCCGAAGTCCGCTCAGATCGGAAGAGCGTCGTGTAGG
>CAISOI010000939.1 GCA_903886985.1 uncultured Chthonomonas sp. | reverse complement strand
TCTTCATCTTCAACAAGCAAAATTCGCATCTGGAGACTCTCCTGAACTCAGAAACTCTTGAAAAACGATTACCCAACCAAAGCTGTGGAGGCCAATCTAAATCAGTGTGCTCTGTCATTATAGAACGTGGAGTTATCTTCCTGCGGATTTGGACTCTCATAAGGTGGCTTTTAATACCCATTTAAGTTCTGTTTAAGTATTGCTGCTTTATTGGCACACAAATTGAAAATGTCATGTGCTTTGCAATGCCCGGTAGGAATGCCGCATACTACTTAGATAAGTTCCCAGCCCCACTCTCCGCGTAACAATTGAATAGTTAAGCCGTCTTAACGATTAACTATGACCCCTTACCTTACAACCTTTATCAAAGACAGCAGCTTCCTTGTGATAATCGCCTTTGTCATTTCACGGGGGAAATGGCTCAAGTTGTTCTTTAGAAAAGATGTGACCTTTACACAACGGTTGCTACTGGGCGTGGGTATTGGTCTGATTGGGTCGCTCGAACCTCTCTTTTCAGGATCGACAATCCAGTATTCAACCCACACTCTCTACTCAACCTTTTCGGGAATAACAGGTGGATTTACTATAGGACTGATCACAGCCCTGACGCTCTCATTGCCGCTCATATTCACAAACTGGTATCGAGTAATTGCCACTTTTCTGGCAGCAATCGTGGGTGCAATTATCTCCAGGTGGGTCGGTAAAAAGTACGGCACTGCGATCATGCTGCTCTCGGGCTTCGTAGCCGGTTGCATCGCTCAGGCGTGCCGTGTGGAAATTCACAATTTGCTCTCACCCATAGTCCATAACAAACCTCTAACCGCACAATCACTCTTGACGATCCCCGCAAATGGCTTTGGCGTCATGGTTCTACTATTGGTGATCAACGATGCCATCGTGAGAAACTCCGCAGAGGAGACTTTGAGACAGTTGCATCGGCAAGAGATCATTGCCGAAAAAGAACGTGCACTTGCATCTGAAACCAAACTCTCAGCCCTCCGCGCACGCATCCATCCCCATTTTCTGTTCAATGTCCTCAATACTATTGCAGAACTCTGCAGAATTGCTCCAGATCGAGCGGAAGATGCAAGCATCCGCCTGAGTCAACTCATGCGTAGTGCTCTCGATTGTGGCGCATCGCGAACAGTACCTATCCACGAAGAGATTTCTACGGTGAAGACCTATTTGCAGATCGAAAAGGAGCGCCTCGGGGAGAGACTGGAGTTTGATATCACCATGCCGCCCGATTGCGGCTCGGTACATATTGTCCCATTCTCAATTCAAATACTCACCGAAAATGCCATCAACTACGGAGTAGCACCCAAATCGCAGTGCGGGCATATTTCGATCAACCTAAGACAATTTAAAAAGTCGGTATCAATTTCCGTGAAAGACAATGGCGCCGGAATGTGCCCAGCCTCTCTGCGGCATACTCTTGAAATTACCAGTGCCGGTTTACATGGACTGCAGATTCTTAATGAGCAACTGCGACTAATATACGGCCCAAAAGCCCGCCTGCGAATATTCAGCCACGAGGGCAACGGAACTCTGGTAGTCTTCAAGATTCCATGCCCTACAACTGCTAGCGGAGAGCATGCGTCATGATCTCAGCGATAGTTGTTGATGATGAACCTCTCGCAAGGACGCGACTGACGCGACTACTGATCGAATGTAAAGTTGAGGTACTGGGTGAAGTGGAATCTGCCTCTGCTGCACTTGATCTGCTTAGCAATACACATCCAGATTTGATATTTCTAGATATTCAGATGCCGGGTATCTCGGGAGTTCACTTTGCTCCAGCTCTACGATCTCTCCCACATCCCCCATTGATCGTATTTGTCAGCGGATATTCGGACCATGCCGTAAACGCCTTTGAACTCGAAGCACTCGACTATCTGCTGAAGCCTGTAACCGACCAGAGATTGTCCTTGACAATTGCGCGTGCCATTGACCGATTGCAATCCACCAGCGAAATCGACCAGAAAACCGAATCAGCACCTGCCAATCAAGAATTTCCACGCACCTCTATTCCGGTAAAGGTGGATTATGCGATTCATTTTTTTCCGATTGACTCGATTGAATACGTGACAACGCGAAACAAATTTGTCTATCTGATCGGCGCCGACGGTAAGGAAGCCCGCACGCAACACAGATTGGCGGATCTCGAAGAGATGCTGCCCAATGCTGAGTTCTACAGAATCCATGAGTCCTCCATCGTTAGATTGAGTTCCATCTTCGAGATTAGTTATCTGGGCGATCACAATTATCAGGTCATTCTTCGATCCGGTGCGAAATTGCGCGTCTCTCGGACGCGTTATGCCGAACTCCTTCAGCGAATGGGAATCTCAAAGTAGCCGACATCTCCCTCCTAGTTTGCGAATTGTCCGGCTATAGAGCGGTGAATTGGGTCCACATAGAGTGGTAATTGGTCAAATCGTCCGAATCGTTGTCTTTGTCTGCGTAATTTACGTCTGAATATTTGAATTTACGGGCATCCAAACTCAAAGTACCCATTGCTGATTATTGATTTGGTGCGCGCCCGTATGGCAAATTTCGTAGTGAAGGGAAATGAAATTGAAAGTCAGACAAATGTCGCTGAAGTCAGTCGGAAGATCCTCCATTAGAACACGATTCTCTGTAGCAGTGGTCGGAGTATTGGCTGTTTCGGCTCTCGCGGGTTGCGGTACGACAGGTAACACCGGGTTGAGCCAGGTCCGTGTTTTGAATGCGTATATTGCAGCACCAGGAACCGACGGCTCTCTCAACGTGAATACTTCCGCGGGCTCCTTGACCGGTGGCTTAAATCTTTCACCCGGACAGTTTGCTTTCGGTGGCGCTTATAATGCAATTACATCGGGCCCATTCACAGTCTCCGCAACAGGTCCGGCAACCACCACTCCAATCACTTTTCTCTCGTCAGTCACACTGACGGGAAACAACACCTATTACACAGTCGCAACTGCGGGAGTAGCCGGAAACACTGGGGCAATGGCTCCACAGGCATTCGCCATCCCAACCTATTCGGCGGCGGGAATGCCAATTGCAAGTACAAATGTCGCCGTTCGAGTTGTCAATCTTTCAGGCAACACAAATCCAATCGGACTATACACAAATTCCTCGGGCGTTCTCGCTCCTTTGGCGACTGCGGTATCAGCAGTTCCGTTCGGATACAACAGCACAACGAATGCCTACATTACATTGACCCCGGCGCAAATGACGGGTCTCTCGATTGTTGATTCCACGGCACCAGCAACTGCGCTTAGTGTCAGTGCATCCAGCAATTTGATTGGTGTGACTTTCACAGGCGGACAGGCATATACTCTGTATATTTACGGACAAAGTTCTAATAGCGTAACGCCGTTGACCGCGCTGTTCGTTCTTGACAATGCTTCGCCGTAGGTAATGGCCAGACAATTAAGAAGACAAAAGGGAGCGACTAGTGTCGCTCCCTTTTGTTGTGTTGTCATTGGCATTGCCTGCGGTTGAGCGAACACCTACGACTTCCAATACCTCTTGAAATTCCCAATCCACTCTCACTAATGCTCATTACCTGTACAATACGCAGGAAGCAGCACGAGACTGCTAGAAATGGGCAGTATATTCTGGGAATACTGCTTCGTTGGGGTTAACACCGCCGGAGACTGCTCGCAATAATCGCACACATTGAGGCGTCGTCAATTGTAAACTGCCCGTTTCACAATACTTGAGATAGAGCCATGAAGAAACAGTCTATGCGTCGAAAGATAATAATATTGGCAATCGTTCTGGTGGTTGGGGCAATTGCAGGCTTCTGGTGGGATATCGTTGACGATATGAAATACGATGCAATCAGAGATAAGCGGGACCCGTAACATTCGTGATGAATGGCATAACGACTTATACAAAGGATGTAAACGGTAACACATCCGTCGTTCAAGACCCTACTGGCTCTCCAACCAGCTACACGTGGGACCCAGCAAACCGAATGACCAAAGCCACCTTACCGCACGGAAAAGGACATACTAATCAATGAGGCTTAACGTGACAATTTATGGATTATGTGTCTATCTGATAATGTCGTTTCAACCACGACTGCATGCTCTGATGTCACGGTCTAATCAAGAATTACAAAAATGCTATACACTTTCCGAAAGGATTTGGGATTGGATCGATGACCACTCCATTTTGGTGCGTCGGCTCCCTGCAAATAAAGATTTAGTGTTCGTGAAACGTGACCTGATTACTTCTAAAGAAACCGTTCTGTTCAAATTGAGTCCGACAGACTATCGCCACTATGATCGAATTCACGCCTACCTGTCAAGTCACTGCTGTCCAAAATAAAACTGTAACACCTGTTTAACCCTCCAGAACTCCTCACGGAGCCTCTCTGTTTGTTGTCTTGTCCGAATACCACCCCCTCCTGCTATCAAAATCTGTTTCGTAGAATTATGCTGTCTAAATTGCCATTGAGAGTTGTTCGGGCTCTGGCGGCTGTTCCGGGATAGTAAATGGATCGTTCAACCACTCCATTAATGAGCGGTAAGTGAATAGATTGAGCCTGAGGATTGCCAGTAAGCGACATAGAGGTAAGTGTGTTTTTGAACGGAACTGCAATAGCTTTGTCAGAAGCAGCGTAATGAGTGCTGTCCAAATCTGTATCTTCAAAGCATTGGCGTTTGTACCAACGAAAGTTCGAATTCGGAAGTTCTGCTTTAGGCATTTGAAGAACAGTTCAATTTCCCATCGATCCTTATAGATAGCGGCTATCGTTTTGCCAACAAGGTCCATCTTGTTTGTGAGAAGCACATATTCACGGTCTTGTTCGGCATCTCGCACACAAACACGTCTTAACTTAATAGAACACTTTTTGGCTGCTGTATTTGATGTTAGCAAGATGTCTTCATCCGAAGAGATATTGCTGCCTTCTGGGACCGAGTATGATTCGATCACCTCATACGGAGTATTGCTCTTTAGCCGAGTGACGAAGAAAACACCTTGTTCATCCCATTTATTAAAGAGTTCGTAATCAAAGTAACCACGGTCCATAGTAACAATGCAGCCGCTGGGAAATTCAATTTCGTGCGCCACTTTTACTTCGTGCCTGCTTCCCTCAGTGATGTCCATGAATACAGGCAAATACCCATCATGATCCAGAATGGTATGTAGTTTCACTGCACCTTTCGTCTGCCTGAAGTGCGCCCATGGAAAGGCTGAAGCACAGAGGTCTATCACCGTAGCATCCATACTATAGAGCTTATTCTCGAACCGAAATTTCTGCTTCTTACCATTGGTTTCAGACATGCACTTTTCCAGAATGGTATAAAACAGATCTTCATACATCTTAAAGGACCTGTGTTCATTTGCATACGACAGAGTACTCTTTGAAGGTGCTTTTTTCATTCCGAGATGATTTAGCTTGCCGCAAGTTACGCGGAGACCGTCACTTATCTCTCGAAGACTATTGAGGCGAGCGAATTGAAGAAACAACATGGAAACCAGCTGGTCGTGGCATGTGAAACCTTTAGCATAACGATCGCCGCCATGAAGTTTAACTATCCGCTTGAACACATTAGCAGGAATGAGTTTGAGAATTTCGGCGAAGAGGCTGGTATTATGACTCATTGTAGAGGCTCCTTTTGTTTGTCTTTTAGTCGAGTAACGAACAAAAGGTAGCCTCTATACTGCATTTGAGTCAAGAACCACAAACCCACGCAGCCACAACCACAGGATGACCACAAAAATCACGGTTCAAAAAAGTTATTTTGGACAAGTATGATTGAATGTATTAATTACTTGTAGCCCTCATTAATTTTACTTGACTTCGTTTTGGTGTCAGCGCAAACAACACGGTTATCCAAGGACCAACTGGCTCTCCAACCAGCTACACATGGGACACGGCAAACCGAATGACCAAAGCTACCCTTCCTGCCGGTCAAGTACATACCAATCAACACGTACAAGAGTTTGACTACCTTAAACTATTACATTCTGTAGGAAATGAGCAAATGAAGATTGCACCTGTTGCGGCAGCCACAATTTACGGATTACTCTACTGTGTCGGTTTTGAACTGTCCAAAATACAGAGAGTTGAAGCTGACACGAGCGGAACGATTCCGACGGTTCGCTGCACACCATGCGTGGGAGTTCCCAACTGTTGGGATGAGAAGCGACAGACTACCAAAATAATTCCCTTCCTTCGGAAATTTGATGGCTGGAATGGATTTGTACCCCGTTCTGCTGACCACGAACGTGATCGGTACAGACTTGAAGTCTTACTTAAGAAACTGAATACACTACCTACTGCTTCGCTCCGAACTCAGATTGAAGCGGTGGGAAACGATAAAAAGTCATTTATTGGCCAGGATACATGGGCACTCTACTTTTTCATCAACCGATATGTCTTTGCCGTACCGTCAGAAAATGTCAGGCCAGGGTCCCGCTTTGGTTCCTTTTTAGCACCGCCAATGGGTGCAGCACCTGGTACTTGGCCTCTCCTCATCACCGATGACGGAAATATCTCTGTAGCGCCGGGATTTGGAGGATACTCAGGACCTCCGTATAAATACCTCGAAGAATTTGATTATTTCGCCACCACTTATGGTAGGAGGAGCTTTCATCAAGCGAAAACCAAGACTGGAACCAAAGGATCTTCTAAGTCCCACAGTCAGACTGTCCCACCATGCCCGCATGGGCCCCTGTAAACAGAATGACTAAAGCAACTCTTCCAGCCGGTCAAGTACATACCAACCAATACCGCCATGACAACATGCGGGTGAAGAATGTTACTCCATCCGGTACTGAGCAGTTTGTCTGGGATGGCGATGGACTGCCGGACCTTATGTTTGTGGTGGGTAGCGGTGGAGCTGCAGGACACCTTGCTGTTCGTGGCAAGAACTTAAGCCGAATGGTTGGAACCTACGGAGGAGGCGGATCACTTAGAGAGCAGTTCCATCTCGACCGGCAGGAATCGGTGATTGCGGTTACAGGACTTTATGGCGGCATGCCTGCCACTGACCTTCGTAATAAGTTTAACGCTTTTGGAGAGCTCTACAGTGCCCAGTTCGCCGGTGTCAATTACGCCTACGTTGGTGGTCAGGGGTACTGGCATGACTTTGATCTGGGGATGGATTATGTGAGGAATCGGTGGTTGGAGAACTCGCTGGGCAGGTGGGCAAGCAGAGACCCCATTGGGTTTGCTGGGGGAGATTGGAATCTTTGGGGGTATGTTGGGAATTCGCCAACGGTCGGGGCGGATCCGATGGGTTTGCTTCCGTTAGTTACAGTATTTTGCTCTGGATCGGACAACAAAGGCATACGTGATTCGAAATACATTTTGGATGCGGTTTCTGTAATCTGCAAGAATGTTCAGGGACTTACAAACGCAGATCAATGTATTGGAGAAAATGAAAAAGCAGCAAATCGGTACAAACCGCCAACGTGCCTTCAAGACTTTTGCGCGGGAAAATTAAAGCCAATATCTATTCGGTGTATAGGAAAGTTTGGTGGTTCTTGTAGCGACGTGGGCTCAAACGATTGCGCTAAAACTGGGGTTGGTTCAGATCTGATTAATATTCGTGCCCCAGCCTTACCAAGTCGAGGAACTCCAAAGGGAAAATGTAAACCAATAGAATGTGTACTTTTGCATGAGATGTTGCACATATGCAATTTGTCTCACGAGCCTGGAATTCGCAACGACAATATGTCTTGGTATGATCGCTGCGAAGTATTCAATTGTATTTCAAAGGTGCTTCCAAAATGTGATGGCTATTTTCGGTATGGTGGCCATACAAAGGACGTACCTACGTACCCCAAGTCAGACGAATGCTGTAAGATTACGGATTAGAATGAGAATGAAGCTCATATTACGAAAGCGAAGAGCTTTGTTATTATTATCTTTTTCGCTAGCCATTTGTGTGCTATGGGGATACGAAGGCGCATTGCGATGGCATTCGGAGCAACTAAACGAGCGTTTGATCCAGGCTGTTGAGCTGTCCGATTATCAAAACGTAAATCGGTTACTAACTATGGGGGCGAATCCCAATTCTCGATGGCATAAGCCACGTTCATTTTGGCACTCCATGGGAGACTTGTGGCGCAAAAAACCTGAAGGGAATGAGGTGCTTATGGGTACCTGTTTAATGGGAGCCTGCCAAGCAGGCAATACCCAAATTACAGCCTTACTTTTGGACTTTGGCGCAGACATTAATGCGGTTGACGGCGACAACGCTTCAGCCCTAATCTACGCAGTACGGGAGCAACAAAAAGATTGTGCTAGCCTGCTCATTTTACGAGGAGCATACTTAGATGCATGTGACAATGCCGATCAGAATGTGCTTATCTGGACAATAATGGTCAATTGGCCCGACATCTGCAATTTGGCTTTAATTCATGGTGCCAATCGGCATCTTAAGGACTCTCACGGAGAAACGCCATTAGATTATGCTCAAAAGGCTGGCAAATTGGAATTCGTAAGAATCTTGCAATAATGGTAGCAGTGGACCGTCGGAGCATAAAACGATAATCTCGACCATTGCGGTGGAAAGCGGCTTAACGATCTGGACGTGCGACGCTAGAGGCAACGTCTCACGGCAGGACAACACAGACCTGACTCACTCCACGTTTACGTATGATGCCAATGGTCAAACACTGCAAATGGAACACTTAACCAACGTCGGAGCCGCAGGACACCTTGCAGTTCGTGGCAAGAACCTGAACCGCATGGTAGGAACCTATGGTGGTGGTGGATCCCTTAGAGAGCAGTTCCATCTTGATCGACAGGATTCCGACATTGTCCTCACAGGACTTTATGGAAACAATCCATCCACACTCACGAAGGACTCAACACCCCCTGAACCGTCATTTCGACCGAAGGCTGGGCAAGTATCATAACTTGATCGCGGAGTGGAGAAATCTGCCTTTTGCTTCTAGAATCCACTTACTTTCGCTCCCTACACCGTCCTTCCAAAAATAATTTTCAAAAAAACTTTCTATAACCTTGCCGAATCCTTTAACCCCAAACGAGTAGTTAAGTATAAGCACAAAACATCGTGCCGTCGGTCCTAATTCCCATCTGTGGAGGGGTGGCAGACGCAGTCTGACGGGGTGGTACTCCCTCCC
>CAISOI010000938.1 GCA_903886985.1 uncultured Chthonomonas sp. | reverse complement strand
CAATCACTTCGATTGTCGCCTTTGTAGTCGCGTTATTGTACCGCCAGTTATTGCTGGGCGAGTCGATTTACTGGGGAGATATATCGCTCTATTTTCTCCCACTACAAGATTATGTTTCTCAGCAACTGAGACTTGGCAATATCCCTTTGTGGAATCCATACGTTCTTTGTGGTCAGCCTCTTGTCGGAAATCCCCAATCTTCAGTGTTCTACCCAACAACACCGCTTTCTACGATTATGTCGACACAGTCGTTCTTTGCGTGGAACATTGCGATCCATTTGATAATTGCTGGGCTAGGAACCTACCTGTTCGCTCGCCGAATTTCTAGAGATCGTCTCGGTTCTGTTTGGGCGGCAATAATCTTCATTGGGAGCGGTTTTGTAGTTGCGAGGTTCCAGTTTCCACCAATGATACAAGCGGCAGTCTGGCTTCCCTGGATATTGCTGACAATTGACAAGACGATTGATCGTCCAAGAGCAATTTACCTAGCTCAGTTGGGTCTCTTCGTGGGATTGGCAATTCTAGCCGGCCATACTCAGGTCGCGTATATGGCGTTCGTCTTTGCATCCGTCTTTGGTTCATTTAGGCTATATCAGATACGTTTTCACCGCCCGAGATTTAGATCAGCAACCGTTTACATTGCTTCCGGGTTCGTTCTTGGCATTTTCATCGCCTTCGTACAATTGCTACCCGATTTTCAACTATTTGGATTGTCAACACGCGAAAAGTTGACATGGTGGCAAGCCAACCGTTTTGTAATGCACCCGTCAGATTTGGTAAATTTCATATTGCCGTACTTCCATGGTTCACCCATTTCCGGTGACTTTTGGGGTGAAGGCAACATTTGGGAATCATGCGTTTATGTTGGTCTGTTGCCGCTGATGGTAAGTCTCTATGCTGTCAAATATGGTTGGAAACGACGCGCCGTAAAATTCATGGCGTTAACAACGGCGATTTCAATTGTTCTTGCAATGGGACGGTTCGGTGGGCTCTTTTGGTTGGCATTCAAACTTGTTCCTGGAATAGCATCATTTCATGATCCAGCGCGATTCACCTATATAGCAACTTTGGCTATTGGGGTCTTGGCAGCACTCTGTTTAAGATTGATGCGGGATCGTGGTGTGACTTTAAGCTTGAGATTGGGAATTGTAATTATTGGCTCGGTCGATCTCTGGTCCTTCGGTGCTCGATTTAACCCAACACTGCGAAGCGGAAACGAGAGCTATCGCCCCAGGATTATGGCAGTTGCACCAAAGTATGGAGAAGGACGTGTGTTCAGTGCTCAGCGGGAGCGAGTATGGCAGAGATACCTCAATTACACGGATTACGGTCCCGAGTCTACGCGTTATCTCCATGAGCTTCGCGACACTTTTTCCCCTAACATTGGTATGCAATTTGGTGTGGAAGAGGCTAGTGGCTATGAGCCAGTTCCGTTAAAGAGCATAACTGAGGTGGACGGTTTGGTTCGAGCTGCAATTGATCGCCATTCGCCTCACCTGATTAACCTACTGAATCTCTTCAATACAAAGCAACTTCTGTTGCCTCAGAGTGTGAGGTATCACCAATCCGGGCTGACTGAAGATACAGCGCGCGGACTTACTGTTCTCACTGTTGACAATCCACTTCCGCGTGCATGGTTGGTGCGCGAAACCATACCGGTCAATGGAGATACTAGATCTCAATACGCGATTGCTTCGGAAAGCTTTGATCCTGCCAAAATAGCGATTGTGCATTCAGATATTCCCGGGATGTATTCACAAGACTTTACAACCACAATATCTAATGTAGTCCAGATAACATATTTGGAACGTGAGGTTCGCATGAGGATAGATAGCGGACTCGAACCTGCCTACCTTGTTTGGAGCAGCGCAGCTTATCCTGGATGGAAATGTCTGCTCGATGGAATACCGCAAGACTTACTTGTTACAAACCATGCATTCCTCGGGATTTCAGTTGCCTCTGGTAAACATGAAGTTAGCTTCTGTTATCAGCCTGATACCTACAAATTAGGTCTCTATATAACATGCATTGCGCTGCTGATCACAGCTGGATTGATTGTTGGTGGATCAAGAATGTTATCAACAAATGAACATGATAGTGTAATTTCAGTCTGAAATCGGTCTGATTGGGTGTAAAATATACGGGAACGCAGGGTGGCGGGCACTAATTACTGGAGTCCAAAGTCCGGCAACATACGATGCCACATGAAAATCCTCGAACTTATGAAGGTCCACACCATAGTCTCGTCCCCGGATGCCACTATTGCCGAGGTCGTTGACCTGTTTGACCTCTATCAGTTAAGCGTTTTGTATGTTGTGGATTCAAGAGGTGTGCCGATTGGCTCTATCAGCGAAAAATCCATTAGTGAACTTGTGTGTGACAATCTTTTAGGACAGAATCGGGTCATTACCGCCGGTGAAATTATGCGGTGGCCTAACAATGTTGTAGACGAACATAGCGAAGTTGAAGAGGCGCTTAGGCTCTTCAGGGATGATGAAGTAGAAAACATAGGTGTAACAAGTGTGGGCAGGCTAATCGGAACAGTTCGTAGAATAGACATTTGTCAAGCAATTCTTGCAGGAGATCTGGTTCTCCAATCACAGTAGTATTACAGTTTGATTTCGGACTAATGAGGAGCAAACAGATGCGTAATCGTAATATCGCCCTTATGGCGCTTATTGGGGCAGCAGTTTCAGGTGGCTTGGTCGGATGCAAAGATAAACCGTCGGCAACGCAACCAGCTACAGGTGCAAGCGGTGGTGGATCAAATTCAAATACAACTACCGCTGCGGATCGCCCTGTGACTACAGCAGCTGGAAACACTGTCTCGGGCAATGAAATCCTTATCGGTGAGTTTGCCTCAATGACTGGTGATACGGCTACCTTTGGACAGGGTACTCACAATGGCATTCAACTTGCCATTGACGAAGTAAATGCTAAGGGCGGAATTAAGGGCAAACAACTTAAGCTCGTAATGTTAGATGATGAGAGCAAAGCGGAAAAGGCCCAAACCGTTGTTACGAAACTCTGTTCTGATGACAAAGTGATTGCAATTTTGGGCGAAGTCGCTTCAACACGTTCTCTACGAGGCGGCGCAATTTGTCAGAAGTATGGTGTTCCCATGATTACTCCTTCTTCTACAAATCCTGCGGTAACGAAACTTGGGGACTGCGTCTTCCGAGTCTGCTTCACGGATGACTTTCAGGCTGCCGTCGCTGCACATTTCGCATTCGATCAAAAGTATAAGAATGTGGCGATCTTGAAGGATATCAAGAGTGATTATAGCGTTGGATTCGCGAAGAATTTTACGGATGAGTACACAAAATTAGGTGGTAAGATTGCGGGCGAAGCATCCTATCAGGCTGGTGATGCCGACTTTAAGGCCCAATTGAATACGTTGAAAGGTAGTAATCCTGACGCGATCCTTATTCCAGGCTACTATGGAGAAGTTGGTACTATCGCAAGACAAACCAAGGACGTTGGTCTAAACGTTCCTTTGCTTGGTGGTGATGGCTGGGATAGCCCTTCATT
>CAISOI010000937.1 GCA_903886985.1 uncultured Chthonomonas sp. | reverse complement strand
CGAACAGATTACCGAAATTGCGCGAGGGATCAAACCTTCCCATCGAGGTGAGTTGGAGATCACTGACGTCAACAACATCTATTTGCAGCAAGGTGCCCTCCACGTCGAAAAGATGGGGCGTGGGATGGCATGGCTGGATACCGGCACGCACGACTCGCTGCTTCAGGCGGGAAACTTCATTCAGACGATCGAACATCGTCAGGGCTTAAAAGTAGCATGTCTTGAGGAGATCGGCTTTGAGCAAGGATGGATTTCCATCCCCGAAGTGGAAAAACAGATTGAACGGCTCGGAAAGACGGAATATGCTGTTTATCTCAAGCGCATGATCGCCGACAAGCATTAATTATCGGATTTGGCGGTGACCTTTATTTCTGGAGAGCATCGCCGCCGTCGAAGACATATCGCTGCTCTGTTCCATGCACATTCAGCAAAGAATGTGGAAACCTTTTTTATCTCATCAACATTATAGAGTGTGTCGCCACACGCACTATCCCAGCTTATACTGCTTGCTTTTATTTAACTAATTCGCCATGATTCAACTGTGAAAATACATACTTCTCATTCAATTCGCACTTTGGACAAACGCGCTGCAGAACATGGCTCCATGCCGGGTGTTGTGCTTATGGAAAATGCTGGGCGGGCTGTGTTTGAGGCAATGGTCCAGAAGTACGGTGACTTGCGCGGAAGAGACGTGCACGTTGCATGTGGTACAGGAAACAATGGCGGAGACGGATTTGTTGTTGCACGATATTTGCGTCTGGCGGGAGCGTGGGTAACCATATCGATTGCAGGCGATCCTGAATCGATCACGGGTGATGCACTAACTCACTTCCGAATAATGCACGACATGGGCATTGAACCTTGGCCAGCTTCCCCAGGACCAGTCTATGTCAAAGTCGATGCACTGATGGGTACGGGAGCAAAAGGAGCGCCACACGGCGAAGTTGCCGAGGCGATCCGACGGTTGAACGCAGACCACAGTCCCACTGTCGCGGTAGACATTCCTTCAGGAGTTGATCCCGATACTGGAATAATCGCTGGAGACGCTGTTCGCGCGGCAATGACTGTCACTTTTGCGTTCCCGAAGCCGGGACTTTTCCTATTGCCGGGAGCCGACAATGTTGGTGAACTGGTTGTTGATTCCATTGGATTTGACTGGGAGTCGCTGAACCCGGAAAGTTCGATTGAATGGATTCAACCTAGAGATTTAGAATCAGTGCTTCCTCGCAGAAAGCGGGATGCACACAAAGGTATGTTTGGTCACTTGCTGTGTGTAGGCGGATCGCTTGGAATGAGCGGCGCAATTACAATGACGGCGAAATCGGCAATCAGAACCGGAGTAGGATTGGTTTCGATTGCCACAAGCTGTTCGGCGCAGCCGATTATTGCGGGCAGCATTCAGGAAGCGATGACGATTCCTCTCGAGGAAAAATCAGGGTCTATTTCAGAGGGAGCGTTTGACCAAATAAAGTCGGCGTCCGAAAGGTGCGATGCAATCTGCATTGGCCCGGGCTTAACAAACACTCCAGATACTTCCGAGTTGGTGAGACGGGTGCTTGCGGAGATCCCGCTTCCAGTCGTAGTCGATGCCGATGGACTGAACGTACTTGCCGGCAAGCCGGAATGGACACTGGGAAGACGGCAACCTGTGATTATGACGCCTCATCCCGGCGAGTGTGGTCGGCTACTTGGTGTATCGACACACGATGTGCAATCGGGAAGACTTGTGGTTGTCCGGGAAACTGCCTATAGATACGGTGCGATCGTTGCCCTTAAAGGTGCGGGAACAGTAATTGCAGATGGCCGCGGTGTTCAAGAACATGGCGTTAGCGGCATGGTAGCTGCTTTCAATACAACTGGTAACCCAGGAATGTCAACTGGCGGAGCCGGGGACGTCCTAACCGGGATTATTGGTGCTCTGCTTGCACAAGGAATTGAGGCGTTCGACGCGGTAAGGCTGGGAGTTTATCTCCATGGTTGTGCAGGGGATGTAGCTGCGGAGTCTCTTGGGATTGTAGGGCTGAAGGCGGACGATATTATCGAAGCATTACCATCGGCAATTCGTGCATTGCAGAACAAAGGGATACAGACATGATCATGCGAAACACACACCGGGTTTGCAAGGCATTCTTAGTAATTGGTTCCTTAGCGCTTGGAGCAGGTATCAGCCACGCTCAAGATAAGTCCACTGGCAAAGATACTCCTGCATCGGGAAACGTGCGGACCATTACCATAATGGTTCCTGACTCTGGCACGACCCCGACAGAATATTTTGTTCGCCAGCTGCCGTCGCCCGACGCCAAAACGCCTTCTGTATTGCCAGTTGGTCCCTTCAAAGATAAAAAGTTTACAGTCTCAGTGGATCCTGCAAATCTTGGTAAAAGTGGCAAGATCGCGGTGGACAACGCCCATACAGGCAATACTGCGGTTTTGGAAATGCCAAAGACGGACATTGTGGACCTACATGCTGCAGATTTTGACCATGTGCACCGCGTTGAAGTCAAAGTGACTTTCGAGAATAAGCCTGTTCAAATTGCACAGGTCACTATCGTTCCTGATGGAAAAGGCGGTCAGCTTTCCAAGACTATCGATCCTGCGGCGCTCGGAATGTCCGTGTTTGACGATGTTCAGGTTGGAAAAGCAAAGGTTGTCGTTACGTATGGGGACAAGTTGACCCAAAGCGTGGATGTTCCAATCACAACGGATCACCCGGGCGATAAGATAACTGTACCGATTGCGGTCAGCACGAAAGTTGCTACTGTGGAGAATGGCAGTGCGGTTGCACCTCCCTCTCAAACAACACCCGGCGGTGTAGGCACGTCGGGAGCACCGACACCTAATTCCCCTGCAGTGGCAGCTCCTGCCGGAACACAACCTTCCGCAACGCAAGTACCTTCCCAAGGCAGTGGAATTATCGGATTCATTGGTGATCTGGTAGGTTTAGGAATTGTTGTTGCGTTCATCTACTTTTTGGCAAAGTGGGGCCAATCAGGTGGTTTGGCGGCAACATTGAAAAAAATGGGAATTGAAACCAATGGTCCACCAGCGCCTTCCGCTGCGGGAACTCCTTGGCAGCCGAACGCTTCATCGCCGCCTGTTGTATCTGACCCAACGATCTGTCAGTTTTGCGGGCAAAAGAAGGATGGAAATGGTAATTGTGCATGTACGCTCTCTGGAGCTGCATTGGCCACCGGTCCTGCCTCTCCGGCGATTCCAACCCAACCTAAATTGGTAGGCACCGGTGGTGTCTATTCTGGCTCAATCTTTCCCTTAACTTTGAATGGTTCCCCCGCCACTTTGGGTAGAGATGCCACGAACACAATACCGCTCGGAAATGACACGACTGTATCGCGTCGCCATGCCGCTGTACATGCAGAAAATGGCGGTTTTATAGTTAGTGATGAAGGCAGTTCTAACGGCATATATCTCAACGGAGTCAAAGTCGCTGGCTCTCAGCCGTTGCGACCGGGTGACGAATTGCAGGTTGGCAACACGCGTTTTCGATTTGAACTTTGATATTCGGAATTTGACTTAACCCAATAAGGACTGTCCACCTTGCGATCCCGCATATTTCTCGGAACACTTTTAGGTGCCATCGGTGGCTTTCTTGGATTTCTTATTCAGGAAGGCATGATTCACCATGATGAGCTAACTCCTGCAGCCGACATCATCCGCCTTGGGATTTATGTCGGCGCTATGTTGGGACTGACGCTGGGATGTGTTGAAGGTATCGCGGTAAGTTCCAGTCGAAGGCTTGTCATTGGTGCCAGTCTTGGTTTCATCATGGGTATTGTTGGAGGTCTGTTTGGGATATATTTCGGTTCTATCCTGTTCAACATTCTCTTGTTTGGCAAATCCCTTCAGGATGCTTCCTCCCCCGGTGTTGGCAACTTCATCCAGTTAGTTATCGCACGTGCGGTGGGATGGTCCTTGCTCGGTGCTTTCCCCGGAATGGCAGCGGGTGCCGCAACTCTGTCTGTTAAACGAATGCTTCACGGACTTGCAGGCGGACTCATTGGTGGATTTGTTGGGGGCATACTTTTTGATCTTGTTGGCAATCTGCTCGCCCCTGCACTTGCACCGGTAGCTGCAGCCACAAGTCATTCACAATTTGATTCTGGTGGCCCAAGCCGAGCTATCGGGTTTACAGCGATTGGACTTTTCACAGGACTGTTCATCGGACTTGTAGAAGAGCTTCTTAAACGGGCTTGGGTACGAGTTCTTGCTGGCAAAAATGAGGGCAAGGATTACATCATTTCAAAGGGGCTCACGGTACTTGGTCGCGATGAGCGCGCCGATGTGCCTCTCTTTGGCGATCCTTCAGTTGCTCCGCAACACGCTGCAATCAAGCTTGAAAACAACCGCCACGTACTCCTAGACGGAGGATCACCGTTGGGATCCGTCGTAAATGGTCAGCGGATAACTCAACAGCTACTCCGCGATGGTGATATGATCCAGATTGGTCAGGTCAGACTCTTGTTTCACGAGCGGGCGACATCCTCAAAAATCAGCAGCCCGACCAAGGCAGATGCACCAAAGTCTGCCGCAGCTCCCGGAGGAATGGCCCTGCCATCCCACCTCTGTCCGTTTTGTGGTGCGCAAAAGGATGCACAAGGGAACTGCCTCTGCTCCGTGCCGGGTACCGGAACTTCTCCGCAAATGGGAATGGGAGGTGCGCCGTCTCCATCCGGTGTATCTTTGAATTACGGCGATCCTATGGGATACTCTCCTCCCGGATTTGCAGAACCGCAAGTAGGAGTTTATAATCGTCTCGGGGACCCAATGACAATGTCGGGAGGCGGATATCCAACCGCATTCGGTTCTAATCCAGGGGCAACCGCCATGCCTGGTTTGGGTGGTACACCAGGTTATGGCGCAGGACCCATGCACATAGGAATCGGCAGCCGATTGACCGCGCTTGATGGACCTTACGTTGGACAGAGTTTTCCATTGGGGCCCGGTGAAATAAGTATCGGGCGCGCACCGGAGAATGTTATTCCAATGGGAAACGATACGACAGTCTCACGTCGGCATGCATCTATAAATAGTGACGGAACAAGACATATCATCGCAGATGTCGGATCGTCAAACGGCACGTATGTAAATAATGTCAGAATATCTGTACAGCCGCTGGTTCCGGGCGATGTGATACAATTCGGTGGTTCAAAGTACCGCTACGAATAGCAACAAATTGAGTGATGAGCTTACGATTAGGGAAGACCTCTGGTAAACTTGCCGTCGCCATAGTTTTTAGACAACCAAAAGAGACATTCCGTCCGGCAATGGTTGCCGCGACAAATTGCTGATGGAGAACGCAAATGATTGAAGACAGAACACAGCAGATGGGTAACCCTGTGGCACCTGGAGCAACACAGCAGATGAATCGCACGATGTTGACTGGTCCCGGTGGCACTCCCGGCATGGATCCAATGCGAACAACCATGGGGGCACCCATGCGAGCACTGGAGATCGAGGCGGTACTTGGCAGCCGTTGCGCCTATGCGGGGGGGGCAAGTCGTGAGCACTTGCTAGTTCTTTTGAAATCAAATTCTGCCAATGTCGGTCGCCGAATGCCTCTCAATCTCTGTCTGGTAATTGACCGATCTGGGTCGATGGAAGGCGAGCCGCTCGAATATGCGAAACGTGCCTGCGGTTATGTCGTGGATCTATTGGAGCCATCGGATGTGCTCTCCATTGTAACTTTTGAAGAACAGGTTGATGTAGTTATGCCTGCTCGACGCGTGATGAATAAAGCGCTAGTCAAGGAACATATTAATCGAATCCAGCCGGGAAACACAACCAACCTTTATGATGGAATGGTCGCTGGCTGCATGCAAATCTCGTCGTTGAATTCGAATGGATATTTGAATCGCGTTTTGCTCCTTACTGACGGAGAACCGACCGCCGGCATCAAGGATTTTAACTCAATTGTTCAACAAGTACAGGAGCAGAAGAAACGCGGGATTTCTATAACCGCCCTCGGTTTTGGCGGTGAATACAACGAAGAGTTAATGGCTGGTATTGCCCGACGCAGTGGAGGCAACTATTACTATATCGCTCAGCCAGCCCTCATTCCTGAAGTTTTCCGGCGAGAACTGGAAACACTCATGACGATTACTGCTAAAAATGTGAACGTTCGAATGACACTCTCACGAGGTGTGCAGGGTCGCTATGTATACGGAGTTCCCGGCCCACACTTCACTCAAAAAACGATCGAATTCCAATTGCCGGACATTGAGAGGGGAAGTGCTGTTTCCAATCTCTCCGAATTGGAGTTTGATAGACACGTCCCTGGAACCTACCGGGTGGTAAAGGTAGATGTTTCCTATGACGATGCTGTGAGTGGGCGCCCCGAGACAATCTCTGTCGATGCAGTCCTCGACTTTGTGAATGACTCCTCGCAAGTTGAAGCTGGAAGAAATCCTGTGGTTCAGCGCGAGCTTGAAGTCCATCTTGCATCTCGAAACCTCGAGAAGACGATGATGGGCATGAGAACCCAACAGCTTACTGCCATGGGGGCCATGTCTGAACTCAACAAAACTCGGACGATGCTTATGCAGTCGGGCAGGTCAGCAGAAGCCCATGAAGTCACAATGGCAATGGATACGCTTCAAAAGGGTGGGGAAGTCGAGAAGACGCTCATTGGAACAATCTATCATCTCGATCAAGGCAAAAAGAAATCCTGATTTCAGGAAGATGAATTTTGGGCGCACCTAATCGGTGAAGTAGAAGAAAAGGATTTTTACGGAGGTTAATATGTCTGACGAGATTAATGAAGCAACTCGCGTAATGAGCACACCCGCTCCTCAGGATCGAACAATGGTCGCTGGAAATCCTGCTTTCGACCGAACTATGGTAGCGGGGGGTGTTGCAGGAGCGACCCAGATGGGTGTGAGTGCTGTCTGCCCCGTTTGCAAAACCAGTAATTCTACTTTTGAGACCTACTGCGGAGACTGTGGTTTTTTGCTTGCGTCCGCTCCGGGTGCTGCCGAAGAGGTCGCGCCGGATAATAGCCCCGTTGTTCTCGAGTTGGTGGAAACCAGTACAAATCGACGCTTCAAGCTCAAATCGGGTGCCAATATCGTGGGCCGCGAAAACTGTGACGTTCTGCTCATGGAAGGCACAGTCAGTCGGCGACATGCAACTATAACAGTCGAAAACAGCGTTGTCACTATTACAGATTTGGGCAGCACAAATGGAACGCAGGTTGACGGCTCCCGACTTTCCGCCAACCAACCGACAGTTTTAGGTCCCGGTGGAACAGTTAAATTTGGAAACACAAGCCTCACGCTCGTTGGAGGTGCACCGGCTGAAGCGACAATAGTTGCAGGATTACCGATCTCGGTGACATTGGGTGAAACACCAAATGCTCTTGACGACAAGACATTGGTCGGCGAGGCTCCGACGGAATCACCGAGTGCAGTCAAATTCGGTGAAACCCCGGACGAACCTGCTCCAGCGGCAGCACAGAAAAAACCTGTAGCGCAATTGGTTTCCACCGCGGATAACGCCACCATCTCAATATCTGAGGGTGCTCAAACAGTCGGTCGCAAATCCACGAACGACTTTGTTATCAGCAATGATCCCTATGTTTCTGGAAGCCATGGGCTTATCGTGTGCGATGAGGAT
>CAISOI010000936.1 GCA_903886985.1 uncultured Chthonomonas sp. | reverse complement strand
TGTAGACGAGAATTTAACAAGTTGTGCATTGTGGGAAATCTTGCGACTTTAACTGGTTGATGACTGTGAATACTTGATTTACTCTCCGTTCCGGATTTCAAGAGCGATTCTGGAAGTATGGAGTTGCAAATGGACTACCATAGGGTACGATTTTCTTAGGAGGACTCCACTAATGTTCCGTTTACTACTTTGCTGTCAAATCGTTCTAATGGTCAGTTCAGTTTCTGCGCAAGCACGCAAAACTGCAACACCTAAGACTGCCAAACAAAATACTTGCGTCGTAACCGGCGAAAGTCTAGGCGGCGATACTAAACCCATCGAGATCGCCTACAAAGGCAAGAATGCGAGTTATAAAGGAAAGACAGTTAAGGTATGTTGCGGGGGGTGCGTTGCCAAAGTAAAAGCGAACCCGGATAAGTTCTTTAGCAAGGTGTACGGCAAGTAGGTTTTTCGTAGTTTGGGGATTGCATAAATACAAAAGGGAAGGCAAACGGTTGCCCTCCCTCTTTTGTTCCTGTCTATTTATCTGATTAATGTCGAGGCAGGGCAAATGCAATGTATTTGGCACCCTTTGGAGCATTCGGACGATCTTTACTTCCTTCAGCATTCACCACTACATACTGTCTGCCACCAACAGAATATACCGCTGGCGTTGCATTCGATGAATACGGCAGGGTTGTCTCCCACAGGAGTTTGCCGGTTGACTTATCGAATGCACGGAACTTTCGGTCATAATTGGTGGCCCCTATAAATACCAATCCACCGGCAGTCACCACAGGACCACCATAGTTTTCACTTCCGGTATCCTTCATCCCTTTCGCGGCAAGTTCAGGATACTCTCCTAGCGGAATTTTCCAGGCATATTCCCCCGTGGACATGTTTATGGCGTTCAAGGAGCCCCATGGGGGCGTTATCGCAGGAAACCCTTCTTGATCTAAGAATTTGCGATACCCCGTGAATCGATAATCCTGAGTCACCGCATCGGGCTCGTCCGACTGTATCGGTTTGCTCTCACCATTTAGCACATATTGCGATACCGCACGAACTTCTTCATCCGAAAGATTTGGAAAGCTCGGCATTCGCCCCGCACCCTGACGCGTGATCTTGAAGATAGCATTCAGATCCCATTTTGGACCCATATTCACCAATTTTGGGAGTTGCGGCGGCGAACCTGCGAGCGTATCTCCATGACAGTTGCCACAGTTTTGCAGATAGATTTGCCGCGCCGTCTTGACGTGATCATTTTTCGCCAGATTGGATGTCCATGCCATCTCATTGGCATTTACATAAAGCAGGTTTGTTTCCGGATCATAAGCAGGACCGCCCCATTCTGCACCACCGTCAAATCCCGGAAATATAATTGTCTCTTGATTCACTCGGAACGGAGTAAACGGTTTGCCACCCGCAAATGTTCGGAATTTCTCTACCGCAAATTTATGCGCTTCCGGCGTTCTATTGGTCATCATATCTTCCGTAAGAATCTGCCGAGCAAATGGAGCAGGCTTGGTGGGAAGTGGTTGGGTCTTGGCTGCCATTTCTCCCGGAGTGTCGCTTGCTGGAACCTTGCTGTATTTGACAGGAAACAGCGGCTTCCCATTCTTACGTTCGAAAACGTATACATGACCGGACTTTGTCGTCTGTGCGACGGCATCAATCCATTTGTTGCCTCGCTTAACGCGAACAAGTGCAGGCGGCGCGGGGAAATCTCGATCCCAGATATCGTGCTTCACACCCTGAAAATGCCATATCCGTTTACCAGTGTTGGCGTCAAGCGCGAGCATGGTGTTCGCAAAAAGGTCGTCGCCAACTCTGTCTGAGCCATAGAAGTCACTGGCGGCGGATCCCGTTGGCACGAATACAATCTCTCGCGCATGATCTACCGTCATGCCTGCCCAGTTGTTTGCGGAGCCAGATACTTTCCACGCCAATTTTGGCCATGTTTTATATCCAAACTCACCAGGGTGGGGGATAGTGTGAAAAGACCAGCGAAGTTTCCCAGTGCGAACATCATAAGCACGGATATCTCCCGGCGTGCAGGGAAGACTCTCGGACACTCTCCCGCCTACGATCAACATGTCCTTGTAGATAACACCGGGTGTTGTCAAAATAATCGACTGTTTGGCTGGGTCTCGTCCAACATCTTCTCGGAGATCAATTCTGCCATTAATGCCGAAGTTCTTAATCTGCTCTCCGGTTGTAGCATTCAAGGCGTACACAAAGTGGGTGGCAGCACTAAAGATTCGGCGTTCAGTTCCGTCGGTCCAATAAGTCAGACCTCTATTCGCACCTCGGCCAACGATTCCAGAATCAAACTCCCACTTTCGCTTGCCAGTCGCGGCATCTAAAGCGACAACTTTGTGCTGGGGAGTGAGGCAATAAAAGGTCTCATTGACAACAATGGGCTGGCACTGGGTTCCACCGGGGCCTTCGCCGGAGTCAAATGTCCACGCAACTTCGAGTTTGTCGACATTGGTTCGGTTAATCTCTGAAAGTGGAGAATAGCGAATGCCATCCGGTCCACCGCCGTAGCTTGGCCATTCTGTCGAGATTGATGCATGTGCAGAAGAAACAGGTGCCTGCCTGGAAACATTTGCCCGCGATCCTAACACCAGCGCCACTGTTCCAATTATCGCGAAAGGCAGCCCTTTTACCATTGTCATCTGTAGTCCCCTTTGAGTTGTCAGATATGTTTATGAGGTTAGGTGCATTGGAGGAGTTTTCCTGCCAACGGTCGGCTCAACTAACTGGAAATGCCTCCCCTACCAAAGTACTTAAACATGTCCTCTATTCCTCAGGGGCTTCAAAAGTTTTAAACGGAGGACTTGTCGGGGACACCGGATTAGAGTTTGCAACTACACCAGAATCTGGATCATCATCGTTACTGTCGTCTTCCATGGACATAATTCGGCGAATATCTTGCTCCAGAGTTTCAACAACTTTGTATTTGCCGACCGACAATCGCTTAGCATTCGGGTCTACTATTACCAGAAGGGACTGCTCATCATCAGCTGTCCATACGGAGCATGTTTTGAATTGACGCACAAGCACTGGGTTTCTAAATAGCTGTAAATAGTGGTCAGTGTATTCAATATCGATCATTTCAGCCATGCAGTTCTTCCTACATCTCGATAAAATGGTCATGGTTCAATAGACGAAGCAGGTCTCGGCGACCGTGAACGATGGCAACAACAAAACAATCGTCCACTCGAATTTGATAAATGATACGATACCAGCCATAAATTAACTCACGGATATTTTCGTCGGAAAACTCAGGCACCATTCGACCAATTTTTGGAAATTCTTGGAGATGCCGTGGAGCTCTCACGAGGCTCATTCCGAATCGTTACGCATAAACCTTGGAGTCCATCGCAATGTGATCCACAATAGATCGGAGGTCTTCTAACGCGGGTTCAGTCCAGATGGTTCTAGCCACTGTCGTACTCGCTTTTCCGCTTCTTCCTGGCTCACAAATCGTCCTTCATCCACGGAATCGATTCCGCGCTGGACCTTAGCACGAACATAAAGGTGATAATGGATATCTTCGAGCGTACAGTCATCCGGCAGGGACCTGATAACCGAGATAGCATCTTCCTTTTAATGACTCATAAAAGGTCCTCCATGCCGTTTTGAATGGCTCACAAACCATCGTCACGGGTTGTACTTCTCAACTCCCCCCAAATGTTAAATGAGTATA
This sequence comes from uncultured Chthonomonas sp., assembly GCA_903886985.1. Lineage (GTDB taxonomy): Bacteria > Armatimonadota > Chthonomonadetes > Chthonomonadales > CAJBBX01 > CAISOI01. The sequence goes on along the minus strand of CAISOI010000936.1, from coordinate 615 downwards.
CAATATCGAAGACCACATTTGGGATGAACATCGGTGTAACTCGCGGTGCATTGTCGGCAAAACCAAAGCGGAGTAGTGAAATCTGCTTTTCAAAGTTCATCCTCTTCCAACGTCACGGTAAACTGGGAACAGTACCAACCCTTCGTGCTCAAGCGCACGATCGAGGATCCAACGTATCCAATGTATTCCGTTTTGTTAGTTCAACCTCTGCCTTGTATCCGTTCCAGCTAGTTGTTCGATAGTGTGTCGAGCGACCGCCGCATTTCCTACGATTCAAATTGTTCATTGCAGGATACCTTTGCCACCAACCAGAACATGTTGCCAAAGATGCTTGTAGAGGATGACAATTTGTATCGAAAAATCCTGTTTGCTTTCTTGATATGCTGGTTCTCAATAAATGTTGTTCCCGCACTCAGTCAGCAACACCAAGCCAAAAAGAAAACTCCATCCAGATATCGAATCATCGAAGGAACAACGTCGCCGGACAAAAAACTTGCACTTGCCTATAAGTTTGAGGCAACTAAGGGTATTGATTGGCAACATGCGACGGATGATCAATTACATAGTGCATATTTGGACGAAAGTTATATCAAATGCGCGGTGGTATCTCTTGCA
>CAISOI010000935.1 GCA_903886985.1 uncultured Chthonomonas sp. | reverse complement strand
TTGCCCCTGAATCGGCATTGACGATCAAGTATTCCAAACCGCAACGATCAAAAATATTGCCATAAGCCATTTTGTGAAGATCAAACGCAAGGTCAAGCCCTTCGCTCGTGTGATCGAAACTGTAAGCATCTTTCATGGTGAACTCGCGCCCGCGCAACAGCCCACCGCGCGGTCGAGGTTCATCTCGAAATTTGGTTTGGATTTGATACAGTATTAGTGGCAGCTGTTTCCACGAACTTACCGTATTGCGAACAATATCAGTGATCACCTCTTCATGTGTGAACCCCAAAATGAAGTTTCGATCTCCACGATCCTTTTGATGAAAGAGTACGTCGACTGAATCTCGGCCGGATTCCTGAAGCAGCTCAAAAGGAACAAGAACGGGAAGCTGAAACTCCAACCCGCCAATGGCATCCATCTCTTCGCGAACTATCTGTGCAATCTTCTCATGCACACGCCGCCCGAGAGGCAAATAGCTGTAAACTCCAGCTGCTTGCTTCTTTATAAATCCCGCCCGTAACAAGAGGCGATGGCTTACCACTTCCGCATCTGCGGGAACTTCACGCAAGGTCGGCAGGAAGTATTTCGACGCTCTCATGTATCTCTCCGTTCAATTCAGTGAAGCAGATTATATCCGATGATCACCCTTAAGGCAAATATTGGACACTTGTATGCGGACTGGTATAATCTTGTCCATGTCCGTTTCGAATTCAAAACCAATCGAAGTCAACAAAGAATCTCCCATTGCCTTTCCTTTACATGGACTCAAAGTTCACGATGTAACGGTGGCGGAAACCATGGATCAAATCGATGGATACGTTAAGAGTGGTTCTCCGCACCACATCATTACATTAGATGCTTCTATGTGCGTGACCGCAAAAGAAGACAAGGAGCTTTTTAAAATCGTCTCCAATGCGGCCTTAGTAACTCCCGACAGCGCCGGGGTTCTGTGGGCCTGCAAAAAACTTGGACATCCTTTGAGAGAGCGGGTCTCCGGTGTAGACCTTGTGGAACAACTGTGCGAACTTTCGCCTTCTAAGGGATACAAACTTTACTTTTTTGGTAGTGCGCCAGGCGTAACAGATGATGCCGCCGAACGATTTAGGCAACGATTCCCCGGCTGCCACATTGTGGGAACGCGAAACGGTTTTTTCAAACCGGAAGAATCTGAAGAAATTGCCGGTCAGATAAAAGAAACTGGTGCCGACATACTTTTCGTCGCGATGGGAATCCCCAAGCAGGAAAAGTGGATTGCCCATTTCGGCGCCCAAACCGGAGCGAAGGTATTAATTGGCGTCGGAGGTTCGTTCGACGTCCACTCAGGACGTGTCGAGCGAGCACCAGTCTGGATTCAAAAAATCAACATGGAGTGGCTGCACCGCCTCATCAAGAATCCCAAGAAATACGCGAAAGTCCTAACGCTTCCCCGATTTGTCGCTATGACTTATCAGAAAAAGAAAAGCTAATTCATCAATTCATTGCACGGGACATTGGAGCCTATTTCCATCATAGGTACCTTTGTACTTGGAACATCCTCACACACAAGACTTTATTCACTATTTTCTCCTTCTTGCGACTTGACACTAACCATTGTTAACGATGCCAGGACATATGCATTAAACGGAGGAGGACAGGTTCCGTGGCTATGTTGATCTGGCTTACTTTCCTTGGATTTATAT
>CAISOI010000934.1 GCA_903886985.1 uncultured Chthonomonas sp. | reverse complement strand
CAGTTCTCAGCATTGTGCTGGCTGTATTGGCTTACAGACGTCTGCCATCCTACATTGCCCGGAAACTTTTCTGGCTTATGATTTATGTCGCTATTTGGGAAGGCGCTACCGGTGGTGGTGCGCTCTCGACGAGTGTCGAGGGGAAAATATTCTGGGGCAAAGTTGAGTACTTCGGAATAGTTGGTGTGGCACCGATGTGGTTCATGTTTTGCCACAGATACGCGGATTCTACTTACGAATTTTCACGGCGTACGGTCTTTTGGCTCTTTTCTATTCCCATTGTTTCTGTCATCTTTGCAATGGCATATCCCTACTCCGACTTGCTTTGGACCGGGGTCTCGATCGATTCGTCACAATGGGGTGATGGAGCCAAATTTGACCATGGCACGTGGTTTTGGCTGCTGATTGTACAAAACTATGCGTGTACATACCTCGGAACATCCTCGGTAATTACCCGGTTCTATAACACTAGATCCATATTTGCTCGACAATCCATCTTCATGTTGTTCGCATCTGTTCTGCCTATTGCTGGAAACTTCGTCTATGTGAGCGGAATTTCTCCCCTTAAAAGTTTGGATTTGACCCCGTTTGGATTTACGATTTCCGGACTAGTATTCCTAATAGGCATGATGCGAATCGGGTTGCTTGATCTTGTCCCAATTGCTCGTGACACTATTATTGAGAAGATGCGGGATAGTGTGATCGTAATAGATAGTCATCGGCGAATAATAGACGTAAACCCGGCCGGGCGTAGCTTGTTTGGTCGGACAGAGGATCAATTAATTGGTCAAAACTTAAAGGTGATTGTTCCAGAGCTAGACGTGCTTGAAATACCGACAAACGTTCACTCCTCGTATTCTAAAGAGATAGCACTGCAACATGGCGAGAACAAGATTTTGGATGTGCGTGTTGCTGCTCTATCTGACAAACGAGAACATCTAACCGGGACACTGTATATCTTAACTGATATTACTGCTCGTAAAGAGGCGGAAGAGGAGATGCTCCGGTCTCACGATAACTTGAAATCGAGCCTGGAAGAGATCAAAAAGCTCCAAAAGGACCTTCAGGAACAGGCGGTCAAGGATCCTTTAACAGGTCTTTTCAATCGGCGATACTTTGATCAGAAGTTTGACGAGACAATTAAGAGTGCGGGCAATTATCAGTCACCATTTAGTATTGTCATGCTTGATATAGATGGGTTTAAGCGATTAAATGACAGTCTCGGACATGCAATAGGGGACGAAATATTGCAGGGGCTGGCTAGAATTGTCCGGAACAATTGTTCGGATTCCGATATACCATGCCGCTTCGGTGGTGACGAGTTTGTTGTGATACTTCCCGATAAGAGTTCCGCTGATGCCGCACATCGCGTGGAAGTTTGGCGAAAGCAATTTGAAGAGTTCGGGTCGCATTTTGAACTGGGTGAATCAAAAGTTTCCCTTTCAGCAGGGATTGCTTCGTACCCGTCAGACTGTGAAACTGCCGTGGATGTTGTCAAGGCGGCGGATCGCGCTCTCTATCACGCGAAACATCAGGGCAGAAATCTGGTGGTTCGTGCCGGCGACAGACGATCAAAAGTTCAATTGGGCTTTGAGGCCTTTATGGAGTAATTTCGGGAAAACCGGAATTATTCACCATACGGTACCCAAAT
>CAISOI010000933.1 GCA_903886985.1 uncultured Chthonomonas sp. | reverse complement strand
TTTCATAATGCGGTCGTTCGGTTGATCTGTAAAGTAGACATTTCCTTTGGCATCACATGCCGGTCCTTCTGTAAAAAGAAACCCTGCTGAAACTTCGATTGGTTTGGCCCCAGCAGCGATGGGGGAGTCCCGTTTCAAAGTGGCCGCAAAAGGAGTAGAATTGACCAGACAAAGGAAAGTTACTGCACAGATCAAGCGTAATATACACATTCGAATACCCCACTTTAGATGATGCTATTAGATTCGGCGGAATTATCAAGTTTCCTCTCTCAAATGATAAGACATACCGGAATATGCTATGGCAGAATAGGGAAATCTATTAGACTCGCTTAAAAGTCTCTCTTCTTGCTGTGCAGGTTACTTGCGCATTCGTCCCGAATTTAAGTTTGTACCCAAGTATCCAGAACCATTTGAAAGTGATCCATTTATGAATAGATTGATTATTCTCTGTTCTACATTGTGCGTTTCGGTATTGCCGGTGATCGCACAGGTGTCTCCATCTTCAAAATTGCAAGTTGTTGGAAAAGTTGATTCGCGTGTTCGAAAGTACATTGCTCCCACCCGCATTATCTGGTCTACGGAAGGTGTTAAGGGTGGAACCAATCTCTTGCGTCCAACTGCAGGACAGATAACCCTCTCAAATCCTACGGTATGTACAATGGCTAATCGAGGGAAGACGCCGGGAATATTGCTCGACTTCGGAAAGGAACTTCAAGGTGGAATACAAATTGGAGTCTCCGATAACAATGCGAAGTCGGGGCATGGAAAGACTGTTCGACTTAGGGTCCGCTTTGGCGAGAGCGTCAGCGAGGCAATGAGTGAACTCGATGAGAAAGGATCACAAACCGACCATGCGGTGCGAGATCAGACAGTCTATGCTCCCTGGCTTGGAACGGTTGAGGTAGGTAATAGTGGGTATAGATTTGCTCGCATCGACCTCGTAGACGTCGACACGACTGTTGCCATTAAGTTCGTTCGGGCGGTCATGCTTTACCGCGATTTACCCTATCTTGGATCGTTTAAATGTTCAGACGAACGGCTCAACACGATATGGAAAACCGGCGCATATACAACACAGTTGAACATGCAGGATTACCTTTGGGACGGAATTAAACGGGACAGGCTTATTTGGGTAGGAGACATGCATCCAGAGACCAGTGCTATTTCGGCGGTCTTCGGAAATATCGATATCGTTCCGCAAAGTCTCGACATTATCAGAGGAGAAACCCCCATTCCATCGTGGATGAATGGTATAAGTTCCTATTCGCTCTGGTGGTTGTTGATACAGAGAGATTGGTATATGCAGAATGGGGATCTCAAGTATCTAAAACAGCAATCTACCTATATCCGTGACCTGTTAAAAGAGGTCTCGCGTCACATTGGTCGAAACAACGAAGAGACCCTCCCTGAAGGCAGATTTTTGGATTGGCCATCAAGTGAGAACAAACCTGCAATTCATGCTGGCCTACATTCGCTAATGATATTGGCGTTGGAAGCTGGAAAAGAACTTTCAATGACGCTTGAAGATACCAAAACAGCTGAGTCATGTTCCACCAGTGTCGATCGATTGCGGAAGCATGTGCCTGATCCAAATGGAAGTAAGCAAGCGGCTGCGCTAATGGCACTTGCTGGTTTGAAGGACGCCAGAGTAATCAATCGTGAAGTAATAGATGTAGATGGTGTTCAGCGAATGTCAACATTTTACGGGTTTTACGTGTTGGAAGCGCGAGCGAAGGCCGGCGATTATGTTGGCGCAATGGAATCGATAAAGGATTATTGGGGAGCAATGCTCGATATGGGGGCAACAACTTTCTGGGAAGACTTCAATATTGACTGGGTTAAGAACGCTGGGCGTATAGACGAATTAGTCCCACCTGGCAAAAAAGATATTCACGGAGACTATGGCGCATATTGCTACGTTGGCTTTCGACATAGTCTTTGCCATGGATGGGCCAGCGGTCCAACACCATGGTTATCTAAATATGTCTTAGGGATACAGGTGGTGTCTCCAGGATGTAAAAAGGTGCGAATAGAACCACATTTAGGCAACCTGACCTGGGTGGAGGGTACCTATCCAACGCCCGTAGGCGCGATTTGGGTTCGGCATACCAAATTGAAGAACGGTCAAGTGAAGTCCTTCATCCGAGCGCCGAAGGGTGTAACTATTGTACAGTAAGTAATTGCGGGATATCAGTATGGCACTGATATCCCGCGTCAATTACTTTTTGAGTTTGGACCGGTAATGCTCACGGAATTTTGCCACTTTGGGAGCGATTACCACCTGACAGTAACCCTGTTCGGTGTTACGTTGGAAGTAGTTTTTGTGATAATCCTCGGCACTGTAGTAGTTCGTGTATGGCGTAACCTCTGTCACAATCTTGTTTGGCCAAATTTTTGCGGCGGTCACTTCGTGTATTACTTTCTCGGCAGTTGCCTTCTGAGCATCGTTGTGATAGAAAATTGCCGAACGATATTGTGTTCCGCGATCTGCACCTTGCTGGTTCATGGTCGTGGGATCATGAACTGTGAAGAATATCGACAGCAGATCATGAAAGCTAATTACCTTCGGATCAAACACTATCTGAATCGCTTCTGCGTGTCCGGTTGTGCCCGAACATACGCTTTCATAGCTCGGATTTGCAACAGCTCCCCCGGCATAACCCGGCTCTACCTTATCAACGCCTTTAAGCTCACGGAAAATTGCTTCTGTACACCAAAAGCAACCTCCAGCAATAATTGCAATGTCTTTACCAGGTGGAACATGAATAG
>CAISOI010000932.1 GCA_903886985.1 uncultured Chthonomonas sp. | reverse complement strand
TTATTTTCCCACGTTAAATGTCGGGACTTTTGTGTGTGCTGGAGTTGGCGCTCCAGCCCCCCGGTTGATTGGACAACAGCTTTTTACCAAGGCTAAGGAGCGAGCATTAGTTTGGAGTCAGCAATGGGAAGCACATGAAAATGGGAATGATCGTGATCATTCCCATCTGTAACGCGCTGTTTGAAACGTAGGTGAGTTAGCCTTCGCCGATTTTAAGTACACTTAGGAATGCTTCCTGGGGAATCTCCACGCTGCCGACAGACTTCATACGCTTTTTGCCTTCTTTTTGTTTTTCAAGAAGTTTTCGCTTTCGGGTAATGTCCCCCCCGTAACACTTGGCAGTGACGTTTTTGCGGAATGCCGAGACCCGATCCGCCGCAATTATCTTGCCGCCGATTGCTGCCTGTATACGTATTTCGAACTGTTGTCGCTGAATTACCTCTTTAAGCTTCTCAACCAGTGCCCGGCCGCGACCGTAAGCTTTATCTCTATGTGTTATGAAGGATAAAGCGTCAACGATTTCACCATTGAGCAATACATCCAACTTAACGAGCTTGCTTTCCATGTATCCGCACTCTTCATAATCAAAAGAAGCATAGCCACGAGTTCGGCTCTTAAGTTGATCAAAAAAGTCCATGAGGATTTCTGCGAGTGGGAGTTTGTAATGCAACATCACGCGATCAGGAGCGGGATGATCCATGCGAACAAATATTCCTCGCCTATCCCTAGACAGGTCCATAACTGTACCGACGAAACTTGCAGGGATAAATACTGTTGCGTCGACATAAGGCTCTTCAATATGATCAATTTGCGTTGGATCAGGGAGATTTGCTGGGTTGTCAATCAACTCATTTTCTCCAGATGTCATGTGGACACTGAATACCACAGATGGAGATGTTGCAATCAGCTGGAGATCAAATTCTCTCTCGAGCCGCTCCTGAATAATTTCCATGTGTAATAGGCCAAGAAACCCGCAACGATAACCAAAACCTAGCGCAGCCGAAGACTCTGCTTCAAAAGAGAGTGCGGCATCATTAAGCTGTAACTTGGCGAGTGCCTCTTTTAGTTCAGGGAAATCCGAACTGTCGACTGGATATAGTCCACAGAAGACCATTGGCTTTGCTTTTCGATATCCCGGCAATGGTTCTGTCGCAGGATTATCTGCATCGGTTATGGTGTCACCCACGTTGGCGTCGCCGATCTTCTTGATGCTCGCTGCGAAGAAGCCTACTTCACCTGTTTTCAGGCGATTGGTAGTTTCCATTTTTGGTCGGAAGATTCCAACAGTGATAACCTGGACCTCTACCCCCGAAGCGAAGAAACGAATCTTTTGGCCCGGTGCGAGGGCACCGTCAACAATTCGGACGTAACAGATAACCCCCTGATGGGCGTCGAAGTGGCTGTCGAAAACGAGTGCGCGCAATGGTGCAGAAGGATTTCCGGAGGGTGGAGGAACCATGTGAACAACATGTTCCAATATCTGTTCAATGCCAATGCCCATTTTGGCGCTTGCCAGTACTGCATCGTGAGCTTCCAAAGAAAGCACGGACTCGATCTCTTCCCGCACTCTTTCAGGGTCGGCAGCTGGCAAGTCAATTTTGTTAATTACAGGCACCAGGGCAAGTTTGCTGTTCATTGCCAGATTGACGTTGGCAAGTGTTTGTGCTTCAACTCCTTGTGCTGCATCCACCACGAGGATAGCACCCTCACAAGCGGCAAGTGACCTCGAAACCTCATAAGTAAAATCAACGTGACCGGGGGTATCGATCAAGTTCATTTCATACGTTTCGCCATCTTCGGAAAGATAATTCATTCGGACTGCGGTCATTTTAATCGTAATGCCGCGTTCACGTTCAATATCCATTGTGTCCAGGCGTTGGTCTTGAGTATCTCTATCACCAATGGAACCTGTTACTTCAAGAATTCGATCTGCAAGGGTTGATTTGCCGTGGTCGACGTGCGCGATAATGCAAAAATTTCGGATGTGATCCTGTGAGTAGTTATCCATACCTAATTGTAGCATAGCTCGCTCAGGCGCGGGGTCCGGAACTTACCGAGGAAGTGCGGAAAAGTATCGTCGAGGCAAAAACTCCCCGGCGACGGTGCCGAGGAGTGATTGCGTCGTATACCAATATGATCTGCGTACGATCAGTGTTCTATGTAGTTTTTGGAGAAACCCATCTCTTCCGGCGCGTGCAGACGAAGCATTTTAAGAGTGGCATCCGCTGGAATATCCTTCGCAGTAGCCTTGCTGACGAATACCATGATTAGTAACGACAACGGTACGGCCCAAATTGCTGGCTGTTCCATAAACATAAGCATTAAAGGATGGAGTTGGAGATGCAATATCTTCTTTTCAATGAGCATAAAAGAGACGATAGCACTTAGCGATAACAGGCCGCCAATGAGCATTCCCGCAGTTGCTCCCTGGCGGGTGAGCCCTCGCCACCAAGAGCCGAGTAACAAGAGTGGAAAGTAGGATGCTGCTCCGATTGCAAAAGCCCAGCCTACCATTTTGGCAATATCGAAATCTTTTGCGGCAAAACCCAGAAGCATCGACACAGTTCCAATTCCTACCGCGGCATATTTAAACATCTGCATTCGCTCGGCATCTGTAGCAGTCGGTTTAATCATTTTGCCATAAATGTCGTGTGCTACAGCACCTGACATGCTGACTAGCAATCCAGAGAATGTTGACATAAATGCAGCAAAAGCACCTGCGCTGGTAATACCTATCAATATGGCGGCGACGAGATGATTGTCCATGTACATCGGAAGTTTGATAACAGCATTATCCGTGCTGTTGTTGGCGTAGAGTACAGGCATGTACGCACGGGCAAGAGTGCCCCATATCGGAGTACACACGTAAAATATTCCCAACATGACCATAACTGCAAGAGTTGTCTGTTTTGCTGCTTTGCCATCAGGATTGGTGTAAAACCGTACCAGAATATGCGGTAAACCTGCGGTGCCGCACACGAGAGCTATGATCAACGAATAGGTGTACAGTAGAGGGATATAACCCTCTTTGCTTGTCAGAGGACCAAAAGGATGCATCCATGCACCATTTGTGGGTGCATTCATAGCCACCGCTCCAATTGGGATAAAGACCTTGGTTTCATCGCGGAATTCCAACTTAACCGAATTGCGAACTGGCTTCGAATCCTTAGTCACGGGAACGCCGTTGGAAGTGACTCGGTAGGGATTAATTCTTATCATTCTGTGGGCAGGAAGGAGAATAGAACCATCCGGTTGCGTCATCAATTTCTCATACCGTGCTGCCCGAGAGTCATACTGCATCCTGTCAGGAACGTCCGCTGCTTGGATAACTCCCTCGGGCATTGGGTCTGAGCCCTTAATCTTCTTACTGGGGCTAATCTTGTCAAGAACTGCGGCATCCGTGATGTAGAGGTATATTGCTCGCATTGGACTAAGTGACATCACATTGAGGGGAGCATCCTTTTTACCCTTCATTACAATCGGACTGTCGTGGAGGATATTAGGAATCGTAGTGAGGTCCTGGTGCATCGTATTCATAGTCTCGGTATAGCTTCCATACACTCCCATAAGAATGAAAATAGGCACCGAGATTGCAAATAGTTTCGCCCAGTATTGGAACGCCTGGACAAACGTGATACCCTTCATTCCGCCTAATGCAACATTGAGCGTAATAACCGAACCTACCACCAGAATTCCCAACCAATAGGGCCAGCCCAAAATGCTGACCATCACAGTTCCAGCGCCCTTCATTTGGGGCATCGTATAGAAAAATCCAATTAGCAGAACAAAAAGTACTGCGGTTCTTCGAAACTTCGGACTATCGAACCTGCCTTCCGCAAAATCTGGGATAGTGTACGCCCCAAACCGTCTCAGTGGGCCCGCAATAAAGAGCAACAGGAACAGATAACCAGCGGCGTATCCAATAGGGTACCAAAGAGCATCGTAGCCGTTCTTCATTACCAGCGCTGCTACACCCATAAATGACGCGGCGGACAGGTATTCGCCAGATATTGCTGAGGCATTGGACATAACACTAACGGATCTACCCGCGACAAAGAAATCGGCTGCTCCCTTTGCCTTGCGAGTTGCATATAGTCCCATTCCTACAGTGGCAACGGTGATTAAGACAACGAAGAGAATTGGAATCCATCCGTATTCAGTCATTGCTGCCCTCCGATTTGGTAAGGATGTCGGATTCGATGAATGCCGGTTTTACGTCACCAACTCCTTCAGGTTCGAGATCCTCGCCAGCTTCGTGCCCAAGAATAGCTCTCCAGTCGGAACACTCGGCCTCTATCTTTTCCGAAGCACTCACGTAATACGCAGACAATATCCAAGTTAGAGGATAAAGCAGTACACCAAGGATCAACCACGTCAGGGTGAAGCTCCCAACCTGTTGGTTTGCAAATGAGGAGGCAAAATGGTTAAGTAGTGGCAATCCCAAAAGTATGAATAAGAATATGGCAGCAACACCAATACTTAGTTTTGATTGACGACGCATAACTGCGTGTGCCAACTTCGCATGTTGCTCTTCTGAAAGTTTTGTAACGTCGGTCCGGACCACACTCATTTTGACCCCCTGATACGATGAGATACTGCCTTATTTTCTCAAAGTTCAACATTTCAGAGCACAATACCTTTGCTGCGAAAGCGGCAAATCTCATGTGGCAATCCAGTTGTCTCCATCAAAGAAACTAACGGCTGTATTTCAGTAACTCGGTTTGAACGCGGGACTGTGCATCGTTGAGTGCCTGTTCTGGAGTCTTTCGATGAAGTTCAGCTAATTCCACGGCGTTATTAAGAACATCTTTGCATAACCTTGCGGCGGGTATTGTCGGGAAGAAACGAGTGTTTGCACGGTTAGAAGCGATGTTTTGCATGATGTAGCCTAATTTACTCTTGCCTGGTGAACCATTAGTCAATTCTGGCTCGTGTATTAACGAGAGAACGGTCGGGAGGTTGCGATTAGCGATGGCATACGTTTTTTGTTGAACAGGATTCTGCATCCATCGCATGAATTCCCAAGCAGCATCCGGGTGTTTCGAACCCTCGGGCAACATAAGAACGTCGCCATCCTGCCACGCCATATTATTGAGAGTTGTTGATCCCTTTGGACTCGGAATCTGACCAACTCCATAATCTGTAGAAGGAGAGTATCTTTCGAGATAGAAGGGGACATACTCTCCTTCAATCTGCATTGCGATCGCTCCTGTAGCCAATGGATTTTGGGCGCTCTCTGTATTGCCAAAACCGGCTTGAAATGCAGCCACCCCATCATGGCCACCCATTGAGTCCACGAGCATCACTAACCATTTCAAAGTATCAATATTCTGCTTAGAGTTTAAGGTCAGCAGTGATTTGTTGTTGTCATAGATTCCACCACCAAACGCCGCGAACAACAGTGCATTGTCTAACGGCGGCTGCATTCCAAGTTGTGTTATTTTGCCAGAGGAATCCCTTAGTGTCAGTTTTACAGCGAGCTTCGCCAATTCATCCCAAGTTTTGGGCGGGGACTCAGGATCGATTCCCACTTTTCGGAAGTCTGATTTGTTCCAGAAGAAAGCCCTGCAGTCGCGACATATGGGCATTGCGTAAAGGTTGTTATTCATTCGTAACTGGCTGATCGCACCTGGGAAGAAATTCTCCTCACGTAGACCTGATTCAGCAAACATTTTGTTGAGATCGACTATGGCTCTATTGGCTGCAAGGGGGCCAACCAGAGTGGGGTTATACATATAAATGAGGTCGGGTGGAACTCCAGCAACCAGAGCTCGAATCAGCTTTGTTTCCTGCAATCCGCCGACGTTGTGAATACGAATTCCTGGATGATCCGCTTCAAACTGCCTGCAGATTACCAAAAAGTTCTTCTCCTCAAGATGGGTAGGAGACGACCAAATCGTCAGAGTGACCACTTTTGGGGAGTCGCGCTTGCAACCGAAAACAAGCAAGGCGATCCAGAAGAAAATGAAACTCGCAAATAGTAACTTTGAAGCTCGCATACTGGATAGGATGGCAGATTCTTCAAACAACTGGAACCATTTGGCTCCAAATGAACCAACATTCTGCCTGTCGGGTAAAATTCAGATAACATGAAAGTAACTGTCCTCGGCTCTGGTACGTCCCACGGTGTTCCCATGATCGGATGCCAGTGTGATGTTTGTAAGTCGCCAAATCCGCGCAATAACCGGTTTCGCGCAAGCATAACTGTTGAGAAGAATGGGAAAGTTATTCTTGTGGATACGACGCCTGAGTTGCGTGTTCAGTGCCTTGAGTTTGATGTAAAGCAGATTGACTCGGTTTTCATCACACATCTCCATGCCGACCACATTTTTGGATTTGACGATTTGCGCCGTTTCAATGTGATGAGTGGACAGGCAATGCCAGTGTATTCAGATGCACTAACGTGCGGTGGGATCAGGGATATATTTCCATATATCTTTGCTCCACCTAAAGCCGGTGGGGGAATACCACAGGTAGATTTAAAAGAGGTGCAACCAGTATTTTCTCTTTTTGATATGGAGATTCGGGCATTCTACGTCTTGCATGGAGCCTTACCCGTTTTGGCATTCCGGTTTGACGATTTTGCGTACGTTACCGATACTAATTCCATTCCATTAGCGGCAATGGATCAACTTCGGAATTTGGATGTCTT
>CAISOI010000931.1 GCA_903886985.1 uncultured Chthonomonas sp. | reverse complement strand
GTGTCCTGGTACTCGGGAAAGAAAACATGCTACATTTGCTACCGCCGTATTCTTGTAATATATATATATTATAGATATACCACGTTTCATTCAATAGATTTCTAGTTAGAGTTCTCAATCATATGAAGAAATCAGGAATTTTTGCAGCGTACTTGCTTGCAGTTCCTATTCTCTTCATTCTACTACGATCCGCGCCATTTCAACATGTCAATATACTTCCAAACTTCGTTATTGTCCATATTCGTGGGGATCCATCTGGGACTACGTCCCACTTGAATCAACTTGTGTCGTGCATAGAACAAATCCGAATATTCAATCCCAGTGCACCCATTTTTCTCTTTTTGGATGGATTTGAAGCAACAAGCATACCCGATATGTTGTACAGGGAAACAAATTTGCTTCAACGAAACGACTTCCCCTTGCTGGAGGAGCACCAGGAATTCAAGAATAAGTCAAAACTTGATTCGGGCTACAGAGGAGGATTTTGGTCACATGCAAGCGAACGATTTTATTACTTGGCTGGCTTGCTGCACCATTTTTCACTTGAGGACATCATTTTCTTGGTACGTTTGAAAGGGAACGAATGACGAACTTGTGCTAACCTTTCTTCATCTGTCCCGGCGTAGGAATATGACAACCTTGTTTACGATGACATTAGCCAGCACTTACCGTTGTTGCAAGCAAGTTACAAAATCGGAGCTACGTTTGATAATGCTCGAGCAATACCTGGCTTTATGTACTTTCGCAAGCCGATTGATGCCCAGCAGCTTGTTCAATATATGATGTCAGCCCAAACGGAGCGATCGGTAGATGATATGACCATTCTTGGGAACTACCGCCAAGATTTTCCCAGTCGGATTCTCCCGCTGCCCATTGTCAATTCTCATAGATACCCAGAACCGTTATCATGCAATGTATCGTACTTATTGGACGAGTTCAATTCGGTGTTTGATGCTGCGGCATATGGACAGGTGAGTTCGTTTCTTCCTTTTCCACCGTCTCTCATTCGAAGTCTCTCATACTTCTTCTTCTTAACAAGCTGTAGTACATCGGAGGCGTTGATCCTAGAAATATCGGTGGGGATACTAGAGGGTTTGTCAATCCAGATGCATGTTATCGGACGGACAAAATGCAGTTCGAATGGAGGCAAACGGAAAATGGATTATATATTCCTTTTGTTGACAGCATTCGAATAAATAACTTGCATATTCACAGTAAAATGCTCCAAAGATGGAGAAGTGATCGGAATAATTTGTAAGAATAGGACAAGTTTAGGGTAAGCTTTTCCGCGATTTTCTTTATTTGCCAAACAATCAGATCATGAAGGCAGCATCCGGTTACTGCCTGATTTCAGCCGTCATGCTGGTGTCAATTGTTGCGTGGTGCTTTTCATTTCTTCGATTCGATCAAAATAGACAATATGCATACTTACCCCTTTTGAGCTCATATATTCAAAGGCCCGGCCGTTGTGCGACTTTGTATCAGAATGTGGCCACTCGCCATGAACAATTGATGGCATTGCGTCGAGATTTTCTCACAAATCAAGGTGAAAACCCAACACCTAAAGAAAAGGAATGCTTTGATCCATACGAGCCTACATTCAGTTGTCCAGTGGAGCAGCGTATCGGGCAAGAATTCGGCGATGGTGGAAAATTTGTTTGTGGCAGTGATGAGTTCTTTCAAGAAAAATTATGTCTCGTCTATTCCATCGGCAGTGATGGGGATTTTACGTTCGAAGAAAGGATTCGAAGAAAGTTCAACTGCGAAGTCCATACATTTGATCACACGGGTGATTCGGTTGCGTATGAAGAGGCCGGACGAAAACTAGGTGTGTTCTTTCACCCATGGGGGTTGACCGGCGGGCCGTCGAGCGATCAATTGCGCAATTTGCCTGATATTGTGGATCAACTTGGCCATAGGAATAGAACTATTGATATTTTCAAGATAGATTGCGAAGGGTGCGAGTATAAGTCGTTTGACATTATTTGGAGTCTCATAAGAGATGGTGCCATTAGGATTGGTCAAGTTCAAGTGGAAATGCACGTTGGTTGGCAGCCTGAATACCATTGCGGTTTAGATATAAATCGATTCTTTACCGGAGCTGCCG
>CAISOI010000930.1 GCA_903886985.1 uncultured Chthonomonas sp. | reverse complement strand
GCTTCATGCTGCCCTTACTGCTGGATTTACCCGATTGCGACCGGTATTGATGACTGCGGGCGCAATGATTATTGGTATGTTCCCCATGGCACTGGGACTTGGGGAAGGTGGGGAACAGAACGCACCATTGGGACGTGCGGTCATTGGGGGATTGTTTCTCGCTACAGTGACAACGTTGTTCTTCGTTCCTGTGGTTTACAGCTTGTTGCGTCGGAAACAGCCCCATGTTTTAGAGGATGCTTAGTTATAACAAGTTCTCATTTATGATCACTATTTGTCGTTTGCAAACGAGGTATAGATATGGATTCACATAATTCAAGAGTGGAGATGCCGAAACCCGCTGGCGGTGGAGTCGTCAGAATTGGCGTTATTGTCATAGTTCTCATTTTTGTCGGGCTGTATCTTTTTGGATTGATGCCGAAGCTCAAGAATGGTGAGAGATTGGAGGCACTTGCTCAGACCGCCAAAAAAGGCGCCGTCGAAGTGCTGGTTAAGAAACCCTTCTTTAGTCGTGCGGATGCCCTTATTTTGCCGGCCTCTGTGAGTGCAATCGAAGAGACGACGTTAAACTCGCGTGTGACCGGCTACCTGAAAAAGCGATATGTAGATATTGGCGACCATGTGAAAGCGGGTCAGGTAATTGCGGAGATTGAGTCACCCGACGTAGACCAATCGGTTTCCCAAGCAATGGCGGACGAGTCGAAAGCCAAAGTTGTGGTCAGCCAATCGGAGTCGGATGTTGTACGATTGAATGCCGGTATTCAGCAGGCGCAGTCAGATATAGTCCGACAGAAAGCGTCTCTGTCTCAATCAAGGTCGCAAGTATTATCCGCAAAAGCTAAAGTAGATCAGGCCAAAGCAGCAAGCGCGCAGGCAGAAGCTGCTTATGAAAAATCTACCCATACACTTTTGCAGCAACGAGCCAATCTTGAACAGGCGACTTCTCAACTCAATCTAGCTCAAGCTACGAACAAACGGTTTCAGAACTTATTCAAACAGGGGTTTATCGCGCAACAAGATGCCGACGATAAGGCGGCTGCCTTGCAGACAGCGAGTTCAGCAGTTAAATCTGCTACTGCTGGAATTAGTGCAGCACAGAGTGACGTAAATGCATCTTTGCAGACAATCAAAGCAAGTCAGGCAACCATTGTGGCTGCTCAATCCGATGTGCTTTCAGCCGAAGAGAACGTAAAGGCCTTGGAGGCGGCTGTCAACTCAGCCCAAGCTGCTGAAAAGGGTGCTCGAGCCAGTGTGGTTTCGGCACAGCGTGGAGTGCAAGTAAATCAAGCAGCGGTAAATTCAAGCCGAGCAAATACCCTGCGAAACAATGCCGTCCGCTCATACCAAACTATTGTTGCGCCATTTGACGGCACCATCACGAGTAGAAATGTAGATGTAGGATCATTGATTACGCCGGGCTCGACGACGATGTTAGATGCTACAACTTCAGCGCCAAAAACCGGACTATTTGGAATTGCTCGGACGGACACTCTGCGGGTGATTGTTCAGGTTCCACAATCCTCGTCCTCATTAATTAAAGCTGGTGACAAAGCAGAAGTTATCTTCAGAGAGTTTCCCGGTAAGACCGTTGAGGGAAATGTATCGTTCACGTCAGGGGCCCTGGACGCGAATAGTCGCTCACTCACAGTGGAAGTTCGAATTTCAAACCCGACCGGAAAAATAAAGCCTGGTATGTATGCTCAAGTGAAATTTGATACCAGCAAGGTCTCAGCGTCTGTAAGAATTCCTGCGAGTACTCTTATGGTGAATGCCCAGGGAACTCAAGTTGTCGAAGTTCGACCTGACAATACTTTGCATTTTATTCCTATCAAAATCGGACGGGATTTTGGTAAGGATCTCGAAATTGCATTTGGACTGACCGGTAAAGAGTCTCTGGTGAGCGATCCGTCAGACGACCTAGCGGAAGGTATGAAAGTTTCCGCTTCTCCTGCTCCCGTAGAAACTGACAAAGCTCAAAGCAAACATTAGTCAGGTGTGTTTGAGAAATGACCCTTTCGCCGAATTACAAGCGAATGGGTCGTTTTTATGTGGTGCCCACTTACTATATCCACTTTTTTCATCTAAGATTCACATTCATTTGCTATCATTAGCTAAGAACCGAAGTAGTGGTTAAGACCGAACGCCAAAGGGATTAGGATCGCAAAATGAGAGTTTTGGTAGTCGAGGATGAAGTTACAATAGCTCGCATTATTAAACGTGGTCTCGAACAGCACCACTTCGACGTCGACCTCGCGCATAATGGCACTGAAGGTCTCGAAACTGCTCAGGAGCATACGTATGCCGCGATTATACTGGATGTCATGCTTCCCGGTATGGATGGTTGGGTGATTTGTCAAGAACTGCGCAACCTTCGCATCCGAACTCCTATTCTGATGTTGACTGCGAGGGGCGACATTGATGATCGTGTAAAGGGGCTCGAGATCGGTGCAGATGACTATCTCCCGAAGCCGTTTGAATTCCCTGAACTGATCGCTCGCGTCAATGCACTTATCCGGCGAGATAAAGTTCACAAAGGAAGACACATTCACATTGCGGATCTGGAAATTGATACAAAAGAACGTAGGGTACAGCGGGCAGGAGTCGAGATAAACCTAACTACACGCGAATACGATCTTCTGGAGGCTTTGGCGTCGCGTGAAGGTCAAGTATTGACGCGCGAAGTCATTACAGAGCGCATTTGGATGGATGAGGAGAACTATTCGAATACTGTGGATGTATACATAGGTCTCATAAGAAAGAAGATCGATAGCCACAGTGATGTAAAACTCATTCACACCGTGCGTGGAGCGGGATATTCTCTGCGGCGACCGAGTGGACCGTAACAGCTAATGTTTATATCCGTCATGCGGGTGTTGTCGCCCAGATCGTTGCGGACACGTCTTGTCATTTGGAATACGGCTGCCATCGTGGTGCTGTTCCTCGGCATAGGGTTTTTGCTCCGTTCAATAATCGACAATGCACTTGTCAACTCGGTTGATCGCGAGCTGTTCTTTCGCACAAATCGATTTATGGATGGCGGACCAAGAAACGGTGGGGGCGACGGGCCAGGGATGGGACCCGGAGAGGACCGAGCTCCTGAACAGCGTAACCCCGAAGGCGCTCGGCCCGGCATCGACGGATATGTCAATAATCCTCCTGAAAATGGACAGTCAGGACAAGAAGATATTGGTGGGCAGAATCTTAACCATCGGCCGCAGGGGGAGGGACCATCGCGAAAACCAGCTAGGCGGCAGACGCCTTTAGCCGACGAGAAGGCTGCAATTGCAACGAGCGACGACACCAATGCTACGAACCTAGATCTACGTCCCAGGTTGTTTGATCGTAAGATGAAATCATTGGCACCTTTTGGCACTGACGAGCCAATAGATAAGGATGCCCTTTCGGAGGCGCTCTACAAACGTACGACAAAATTGAGTTTTGCAATCTGGAATGGTGTGCGAGTTCGATTGCTGTCGCGCCCATTCCCTGCGTCCGGCGAACTTCGCGGAGTGGTTCAGGCACCCTATCCGATGGAGGATACTGAGCGTGCCGCCGGTGACGTAAACAGGGCGTTGATCTACATGTTTCCGGTAGCGCTTTTGGGAGCAATATGGGCCGGGTGGGCCCTCACTGGTAGGGTTTTGCGCCCGGTTAGCAACATCGTTCGAACTGCTGATGAACTTGGTGCGAATGATCTCTCGCGGCGCTTGGAGATTGTTGGTCAAGATGAGTTTGCATTACTCTCATACTCGTTAAACGCATTGTTGGGTCGACTTCAGCTTTCGTTTGAAGAACAGCAACAGCTAGTAGAGCGTCTGGAAAGAGTGGTCGAACAGCAGCGACGTTTTACCGCCGATGCCTCACATGAGTTGAAGACACCCCTAACGGTAATTCAGGCTAATACCAGTTTGAGTTTGAGCATGCAGCCATCCATCGAAGACTATCACAATGCGATGGAAGAGATTGATGAGGCGGCGCGCATTATGTCGCGACTCGTTAATGATTTGCTGGTACTGGCACGCGCTGACAGTAATCTGCTGGCGAGTGATCGTATTAAATTGGATATTGGAAAGTTGTTGGGACGTGCTGTTGCCGTGACTTGTTTGAAGAGCGATAGATCAGGTGCAGAGATTCAGGTGGATCCTGATGTGGAATTGTGGGGCAATGAAGATGAAATTTACCGCGTCTTCGTCAATCTACTTGGCAATGCCTGCCGATACACACCGCAAGATTCTATGATTAGTGTTACCGCATCCAAAGTTGAAACAGGCTTAGAGATTTGCTTTGTTGACAATGGTCCGGGCGTTCCACAAAAGGATATTGCCCACCTCGGAGAGAGGTTTTACAGAGTCAACGACTCACGTACAAGGAGTGAAGGTGGCTCCGGACTTGGGCTGTCCATTTGCAAAGAGATTGTTGGGGCACACGGTGGAACCATGACAATTGAAAGCAAATTACGCGTCGGCACAACGGTCACACTGCACTTCCCGGTGCAATAAAGTCGAAGGCAGTGCGCGCAGATTCTATAAGATTTTCATCACGGATCTCTGTTCCGTACGCCGCTACTAAGCTGGAATGCCATATCGCTCGCAAGCGCGCCAGCTGCCAAACAGGGGTTTTGACTTCGCCATACGCCATTAGGAAGTCGCTGTGGAGTTGCGGTGGTAACACCAAATGTGCAACTGCCAGATCCACTGCCACATCTCCATAGTGGACGTCTCCCCAGTCTATTACACCGCAGAGATTTCGTTCGGCATTGAATAGTAGATGTCTGGAGTAGAGATCGCCATGAACAAGGCAATTGCCGAGGTTTTGGTAGTGCGTAGGTGGTCGGTTAAGGATCTTTATTAGCTCCGTGGTATCAGCCAGAAACCCAATATCTTGCAATTCCATCAATCGATTTAAACACATTTCTGTCCGCTTTTCGATATCTAATCTTCCAATCGTATCTTGCGGCAACCCTGCGTCAACCAAAGATTTTATTGGGATCGAATGAAGAATCCGCAGGAAATTGCCCAGATCTGTCGCGAGCCTCTTTCTGTCGTTGAGGGTGAGGGGGATTGAGCATCCGGTAAAACCAGGCAGGCGACGATATCCCACGTATCGCCAACCTGCCGCCGCAGGTACAAGCCCCGTGAACAGAGGTACCGGAACTGATATGGGCAAGAGTAGGGCGGTATGGGAAAGTGCTATTATTTCCGAGTCGATTAAATTGGCAGCAATTGCACGTCTCGGAAATCGAAAGACATAGGTGTTATCAACGAGGTAGGCGCAATTGTCCATGCCTTCCCCGATCAATACGGTAGTACGTGCACCTAAGTCGGGGAAATCGCGTCTTAATACAGTTTGGATCTCGTCAACGTTGTAGTGCCTCTCTGGTTGCCACGCGGATATCGTCGTCATTTTGAAACAGGTGTTGAAATAAGAATTTCACCAGAATGGGCGCCCACAATTATAGAATAGTCTTTAAGATTCGATCCAACGATTTCGCCTGATTGAAATCGTTTGATGTTAGACTGAGCGTCAAAATGAACGACTAACGTTTTTGGTTGATCGTCACGGTTCAAGAGCACGAAGATTGTTTCATTCTTCTTCTTGATGGTACCGACCTCCAGAGTTGAATCCTTAAACGTTGCAGCTGTGCCGGTCAATCTGGCGGCCTTCCGGATGATCTCCTTTTGGTCATCAGAACAACCTGTCAGATCGTCGCCGGACAAGACTAATCCGCCTGAAGCAACAATGGAAGCCAAATGAAATGCATATTCATTCGCGGGACGTTTGCCAGTAAGAACAAGACAGTCTGGATCGTTCCACCAAAGTGTTCCGTTTTGCCAGTTGCGGTTCAGATTCTCAGTGGACGTCATCTTAAAAACGTTCCAATCGCGACTGATGTCTCCCGAACTGCGTGAGCCGTGGATGAGACCGAGCGACGGCCAAATCGGGTGATTGCAACCGAGAATAAAGCTCTTACCCGATCCCTTGAGGATCGCCTCCATGCCACGACGATAGGCTTCGATACGTGTGGCAGATTTGTCGTAAAAGTGTCCCCCGGGAAGTGCGCCCCAAAAGTTAGCATCCAACTTGAAATAAGTACATCCCCATTCTCTATTCATGGTCCTAAATAACTTTTCTAGGTGGGCTTGAACTTCCGGATGAGTTCCATCAAGTGCATACCATGGGG
>CAISOI010000929.1 GCA_903886985.1 uncultured Chthonomonas sp. | reverse complement strand
GGGTAGCGTTTGAGGCATATATCACTCCCCGACCTTCCGAGAAGACAGTTCCCACAGAAAAAACTGACAGGGGTCAAGCCTCCGCCTTAATGAACGATGCCAGTGAGCAGATGAAGGCCGGCAACTCTAACGAAGCAAATATTCTGCTGGACAAAGCAGCAGCAGCGGACCGAAGCTGGTCAATTCCAGTATTTGCCAAGGCACAAATATTTGCTGCCGCAGGCAAAGAAAAGGAAGCTGCAGAAACACTGGAAGGCGCCTACAAGTCCTTCCCTAAAGAACCAGAAGCCGGCTTACTATTGCTTAGAAATATGATGGCTACCAAAAGTCCGGTGGAATATGAACAGATTGCTCGGCATGTTCTCACCCTACAGTCCGATGCCGGAGAACCGCACTTCTATCTTGCGCAAGCACTGATCGCCCAACAGAACCCATCAAAGTATGCTGAAGCTCAAAAGGAATTGGAATTCGCCAGTAAGAAATCTCCAAAACAACCTAATGTTGAAATTGAGATCGGACACCTAGCTGAAATCTCCGGAGATCACGCAGGGGCAGTAAAGCACCTACTCAAGGCGGCCGATTTAGTTTCTGCCAACCATGCCACCGGTAACCTTATGCGAATGACGAATGACCGGCGCAATATTGCTTTTTGGCTATCGAATGCTTACACTGCACTCAAAGACAACAAGAACCAACAATTGTGGAGCCTAAGAGTGGCAAAACTCGACAAACGCTTGCAAAAGGCCAATGAACTTCGCGCCAAAGCTACTGCAAATCCCCCTGACCAAGCGGCGATCGCGGAATTAAACACCCTGATGGCAGATACGACTTTTGCAGACTATTAGAGACTGCTCAAACGTTCCACGCCTTCACGGATCGCACCATATTCCACATCAATCGGTCGAGATCGCCCGTCATTGAGGTTCGGCTGCGGCGCGTATTGCAAAATGCCGCCCAGTTCAACCCCATTCGACTGCAAACAGCTATCGTTGTGGTACCAGGAAGACTTCCGGTATGAAATGGATTTCCGGTCCGACCAACGCTCCAGCCACGCGCATAATTAGGGCTAACAACGGAAATATTCGTCATATCTTTTATGGATTCAGGTTTCAAGATGTCAGGTACCTTCGAGATTCCATCGACACGCATCATGAATTTGACGAGATCTGTCGGAGTCGCTATCCATCCTCCATGAGAGTCCATCCTTCTCACGTTCATCCAGTAAGGGCCGTCATTCGTTTCCCCGTAATATACCACCTCGTTAGGAACCTTCTGTGTCAGAACATTGCCAGCAATCCTCATATCCGATATGCCACATAGGTCTAAGACTTCTGATTGAACACTATCTGCATAGGACTTTCCGGTGATCTTTTCAATAACTCGCCCCAAGACGCAAAAACCAAAATTGGAATAGGCCCAATGCTCACCTGGAGGATAATCTAAGGGACGATTCTTTAATGTCCATGCGATTAACTTATGTTGATCCATCTGTTGTTGGCGAAACATTGGATCTGAGTCGTTGTTCTCCCAACCACCCGATGTGTGAGTGAGAAAGTGATCAATTGATAATTTTG
>CAISOI010000928.1 GCA_903886985.1 uncultured Chthonomonas sp. | reverse complement strand
GTGCTGAAACAATCGCTTGAGTATAGGTTCGGTCTCATCTGTGGCTAGAACTAGTTGGACCGGGTGTGAATTGATTAACTGCCCCACAGTTGAATTCGTCATACTCTTTGTCCTCCAAATACACCTATAATTTTACTATCGAATGGACTCTATTGCACAATTGCATTATCTGATAGGATGCCCCTTACCTTCACATTCCGATAACAGGCCGTCGGGTAGAATGAACAAACAGTCCGTGTGTGTCAAGTTGACCGAAAAGCATGGGCTAAAGTGTGTGAATAACGAATTGCCGAACTGGGTTTGTGGAGGTCGTTTTGTCAGTGAAGGAAAGTTACCAGCATAACAAAGTGGGAATTTCTAGTTATGCAGGTCCAGCGGCTCGTATTGCTTTCTGCTCCATCTGGGAAAGAACGGACACTTGGTTGTTGCTAGGTGAAGAGTTAACCAAGCGCGGCATTCAGGTCTTTCACATTATGACCCCGAGTGTTTATGTAGACAAGGCTGTTTCTAGAGGAATTCCACGAGAGAATATTCTGTGGTTACGTAAAGATGAGGCATCGGCATTTGTTGTTAATGAGAGCGACGAGAAACTCCTTTGTGAATATGAAGTGCGAGCAGGAGTAACGGCAAAACACTATGTGGCAATGGACCGGTTTCTTCGTACAGAATCGCCAGGGTTTGTACGCAAGTATGTAGTTTACGCCTTCGTAAAGATCAAGGAGTTCATCGAAAAGAACGACATTCTGGTTGTTTCTGGAGAGCCTTCAACAATGCACGACCTTATGGCATTGTTGGTTTGCAAAGCAACTGGGCGGCATTATACGTTCGCGTCTGGTAATCGTTTTCCTCTTGACCGATTCAATTTCTTTAATTCCGAGAGTGAGGATAATATCTACCTCATGGGCGCCAAGACATTGGAAGAGGTTGAACCAGAGTACCTCCAAATGGCTCAAGAGATTTGTGATAAGATTCGCTCTGGTAAGAAAAACCGGGATGTTATTCGCAAAGCGAGCAAGCCCCCCAAAATTGGTATGTCCTTCCTGAAAAAGCTTGTTCGAGGAACTCTGCATCGCGCATTAGTTCAGTCCAAGACCGATGCACATATGTACACCTTTAAGTCTATGTTCGTTGACCACAAATATTATCAAATACCGTTTAACTTCCGGCTTACCAGATACAAATGGGATAAGATTTTTGAGAAACCAATTGAGGGCGAAAGGTTTGTCTTTTATGCTTTGAACCTTCAGCCAGAACATTCCGTGGATGTCGAAGCTCCTTACTTTATGGATACAGTTCATGTCCTGACATCCATAGCACGCTCCTTGCCTATCGGGGTAGCGCTATATGTTAAAGAGCATCCAAATGCACTTGGGGTGAGAAGTGTTAAGGATCTGATGAGAATTAAGCAGATTCCGGGAGTGAGAGTAATTGACCCCTTTGTAGATAGTCACTATCTATTGCAAATGGCGGAATTAACAGTTAGCTTGACTGGTACGGTATCGATCGAAGCGGCGATCTATGGTAAACGTACAGTCATTTTCTCAAATACCTTTATAAAGGGCTTTTCTATGTGTCAGGTCACTCTTAAGCCTTGGGAGGTTGGCAAGGTCTTGAATTCTCCTCCACCTGTTCACGACCCCGATCACGATGTGCGGTACATCGGTTGGTTATTGTCCAATTCATTCCCTGGTACTTTGGTTGATTGGATAACTAATCCACTGGGTATAACTCCAGAAAACATCGCACAACTTGCAGATGGCTATGAGGCGTATTTGAGACAAATTCCAGGTGGTATTGAAGTTAGTAATCTAAACAAGGAATTGTTCTCGTGAAGAAAGTGATCATAACAGGTGGGTCAGGATTCATTGGTACCAATCTACTGCAGTCTTTTGTAGATAGGGGAATCGAAGTCATCAATATAGACAACGTTGAACCCCGTAATCCCGCTCAAAATAGTTTCTGGCGGGAGATCGATGTACGAGACGAATCAAAATTCACGGCCATGGTCAAGGAATTCCAACCGGATACATTCTTTCATCTTGCTGCTCGCACCGATATTGCTGGCAAAACCTTAAGTGAGTACGATTCCAATGTTGAAGGTACACGCAATGCAGTGAAGGCTGCCCGGTCTATCGATACAATAAGTAGGGCCGTGTTCTTTTCAAGTCAACTTGTTGTTCGCGTTGGATATACTCCGAAAAATGAAGAAGATGTAAACCCACCCAATGCTTACGGCGAGAGCAAAGCCGTTGGCGAGAGGATAGTCCGAACAGAATCAGAAGGGGCATTCCCGTGGGTAATAGTAAGGCCAACCACTATTTGGGGACCGTGGTTTGGAGCCAAATACCAAGGTCTATATAGGAATATACGACGCGGTCGGTATATGCACCCTAAGGGACAGAAAATTCAAAAGGTTTGGGGTTTTGTTGGTAATAGTGTTCATCATTTGACGCAGTTGGCTGAAAGAGATTCGAATCTTGTAGCCGGTAAAACGCTCTACATGGCAGATTATGATCCTACGGATTTACAAGAATATGCGGAGATTATTCGTGAATGCTGGGGTGCTCCCCCTATTCGCGAAGCACCACTAGC